>JANPPO010000212.1:0-6972 GCA_031428555.1 Bdellovibrionales bacterium
CGGACAAAGCCTTACAAAATCAAATTAAGCATGGAGTTTCTTTCGAGGAAGCTGTCACTGCTTTTGAAGATGAGCATTCGCTTTTGATGCATGATCATAAACACAGCGAAAGTGAAGACAGATGGTTATTAATTGGTTTAAGCTTAAGTGAAAAATTGCTGGTTGTTGTGCACACTGAATATCTTGAAAGTGAAATTAGAATTTTATCCGCACGCATTGCTACCAAAAATGAAGCTCGTGAATACAAGAGGCGACGATGAAAAAAGAATACGATTTCAAAAATGCAGTTAAAAGCCCCTATGCTAAAAAGCTTAAGGGCAAAAGTAGAATTAAAACTTCCGAAAACTCAGTTGGCTATTTTGATGCGAGCTTGCTTAAAGAAACTCAAAAACAAATTACGTTACTTGAGAAAAGGGTATCAAAACTTGAGGCGAAGCTTAAAAAGTCCGGGTAATATTATACGCGGTGGCGGATGTCGATTACGCACATTCTGATTCCGACATCGCGCAAGGTTTCGAGTATTTCATTGCGGTTTTTCTCGTCTAAGTTAGCATCCCATTCGTCTAGCAAAAGAATTCCCACTCCAGAATTTAAAGCTAACTGAATCTGGGCTTTAATTTTTTGACCAGTCGACAAGCTCGTTTCAATCTGATCTATACCCAAACTGCTTTTCGGCGGTAAGTAACAAGCCTTTGCCCCAAGCTCTTGCTTCAATTTCATAAGCCAAGATGATTTTCCACTTCCATTCGATCCTGTAATTGTCCAGTAGCCCTTAGATGTTTCGTCCAGCTTTTTAGCCAAATTAAAATCCGTAACACCTTGCATTTTGATTCCTTCCAAATTGATTCGACTTTCCCATTGAGGATCCAATTCCTGATCGGACATCTGAGTTATCACTTCTGCTCGTGATTTCATAATTGAGTAGTCTCTGATTAAATAGATTAAACTTGTTGTGTGTCCTAAAATCATAAAGAGTCGTGGTAACAAAATCACCAGGTTTAGCAAATCCGGGATTGATCCAAAATTTTTCTGTGCGAAATAAATTGTTGCAATCAAAGTTGGCAGAAAAGATGTGATCGACAAGATGACCGAGCCGAATTCCTTCTTCCCTGATAGCTTTACAAGCGAACCCTTGTACAAAAGCTTCTTCACTTGAAAGCTCTTGTTCCAAGAATCCAAAAACGCCGCATTTTCCAAAGCCCAATGATCCCACGCGCTAGCTAAGTGCCGAGTGATCTTGTTCTTTTCCGTCTCTACTTTCGAAGCCATGTTTTCGTGAGTTTTATTTTGTAAATTTAAAACGAAAAACGTAATTCCTAGTCCCAATAGGTACGCGATAAGAAACTCTGTATCTAAAAGCCAAACGACTACCAAAATATTTAAAATGGCATTAAATGAAATCGAAATAACGTCAAAAATATAGTGGCCTAAATCTCCAAGATATTGGGGTCCATCTTTAATCAGAAGTGATTCTTTTTGCCCTTTGAATTCTTCATGATTCCACAATCCAATTTTCCCACGGAATGTCGAAAGAGTTTTGTCATAGAAATTTTCTAAAATTTCAAAATTCCAAAGACTTTGATAGTAATGAGCAACTGCTCCGGGCAAGTAAGGCAAAAGAAGTGACGCCAAGTAAGCACCTAAAAGAACCCAACTAAACTGGTTAAGTCTTAAGTTCTGCGCAAAATCGGAAAGCCAGTACGAAGATGAAGCAACAATCACCTGCTGAACTAAAACTGCTGCTACCATCATTCCAAAATTAGCGGTTACTAAAGTTTTGATTTTCATAACAATTCCTTTTCATTCTTCTTATTTTCATTTCAAGTTCTGAAATCATACTTTTTAAGTGCTCGGATAAAAGTTGTGGTTTCACTTTTTTCAGAGATTGCAATGTTTCAAAAGCTCCCTCAAAGAGACTTCCCGTATTTGGGTGCAAAAATGTTTTATTGGCAGCATTAAAGTGCCTCAATCTGAAAGATAAAACTTCGTATACAACAAACAAACTATGAACAACCTTATCAAGCGGCCGTGCACGTTTTAAGATTGCGGAATAAGCGTAATTTTCTGACTTCTCTATCTCGGCGAAATCTCCGTAGTGAACGACTCTTCTTTCATCTAAGAAAATTAAATTATGAGTTAGCTCGTGGACAAAAAATTCCAAATAATCTTGTTCTGTCCAGTGAGCTCGTGGATTAAGCCAAATGCATCCCAAAGCCGAAGAAGAACTTCCCCCACCTGCGACTTTGGATCCCGCAAAAAATATCTTTTCAATCGTAATTTCAAATAGGTGATGCAATTGAGGATCCAGTTCACGCAGTTTTCCCAAAGCTTGCATTGTTTGAGTACGAACAAGCGCCGACTGATCTTGAAAGTTCTTAGAAATAACATTTTCTTGATCCATGTCATTTAATGTTGAAGCAACACCAAAGAGTTCAATTAATTTTTTTGATTTTTCTAAATTCCAAACAAATTCAGTTTTCATTTTAGAATCAGAGACTGTTTCTTCAGGCTGAATCGACATCAGATACGATTTATAATTTCTTTTTAAGTCTTCTGTGTTTTGCGGAAAGTTTCCATCTAATGAACCAAGCAAAAGAAGAGTTTCAATGTTTTTTTCCAAGCCAAATAGTGAATACATATATTTTCCTTTATTTAAGATGAAGGGGGAGGTCAGCCTCCCCCTTGTGAGAGCAGCTACCTAACCCTGGTTATCAAAAGCGATCATGACGAAGCGACGAGGACGGTCGCTAAGTTTCATAAGGTCATTAGCCTTACGAACATTTTCAAGTTTGAGGGTTGTAACAGTTTGCGTGGCCTTTTTAATAATAGTGTCGAACATCGAGCACCTCCGTGCTGATGTACCTAAGCAGGCTTGTTGCCATGGCCAGATGCTCTATAAGTGAATATAGCAGATTTTAGCCGGATTATTCTTAATTCCCGGACGCACAGTCTTAGAATTCGGACGTGGAATTAAATTTACCCGGGGACTTAAAACTTCCGCTCGCCGCAAGCCCCAACTATTGCAATGCATTATCAATTTCCCTATGAAAGTTGAAGAGAAAACAAAGACAGTTCCAATAAATCGCGGTAAATTTTGCGAGCAATGGGAACCCCTAAAAAGAGCTCAAACTTAAATTCTAAATCGGCCCATCACGCAATGATGGACATGGTCTCTCGCAGAGAACATTCCGAAGAAGAGTTAAAAGAAAAGCTTCTTCAAAAAGAGTTCTCGACTGAAGAAATCGAAAGTGCGCTGAAAAAGGCTAAAGACCATAAGTGGATTGCCAGTCCTGAACAAGCTTCCCAAAGTTTTGCGGAACTTTTGCACCGTAAAAATAAGGGGATCGAGTTCATCAACAGCACACTCCAGGAAAAGGGTCTTCCAACTATTAGTCGAGATGAGAATCTTGAACTTGAAAAAGCCGAGAGCCTTGTGAAGACTAAGTACTCACGATTTTCTGAATTTAGTGAAATCGAGAAAATAAAAGTTATGCGGTTTCTTGCCTCTCGAGGTTTTGATTCCAGCACAATACAGAAGGTGTTAAATGTTGAAGAGTTCTGAGATCCGAAATCACTTTGTCGAGTATTTTAAAAAGCAAGGTCACACAAGTGTCCCTTCAAGCCTTTTAATTCCAGAGAACGACCCCACTCTTCTTTTCGCCAATGCGGGAATGAATCAATTTAAAAATGCGTTCTTAGGTCTTGAAAAAAGAGATTACAACAGAGCCGTTTCCGTTCAAAAATGTGTCCGCGCAGGCGGAAAACATAATGATTTGGAAAATGTCGGCTTCACAGCAAGACATCATACGTTTTTTGAAATGTTGGGAAATTTTTCTTTTGGTGATTATTTTAAAAAAGATGCAATTCACTTCGCTTGGGAACTTCTGACGGATGTTTATAAAATTCCAAAAGATAAACTTTATGTTACGGTTTTTGAAACTGATGATGAAGCTGCCGACATCTGGCACAAGCAAGAAGGCGTTCCGAAAGATCGCATTTTCCGATTAGGTGAAAAAGATAATTTCTGGCGCATGGGTGATGTAGGACCGTGTGGACCTTGTTCGGAAATCTTTTTCGATCACGGTGCTCAGTTCGGAAAAGAATCTGATCCATATAAGGGAATCATTGCTGGTGAAGATCGTTTCATTGAAATCTGGAATTTAGTTTTCATGCAGTTCGATGAAAAATCTCCGGGCAACATGATTCCTCTTCCGAAACCGTCGGTTGATACTGGTGCTGGTTTTGAAAGAATGGTCGCTGCCCTTCAAGGTAAGCACAACAATTACAACACTGACCTATTCAGTGGAATGATTGAAACTGCGTGCAAAATTTCTGGCGCTGATTATGTTACGGATGCAAAAAGAATCGAAAGTAATTCCGAAGTGGCGCAAGTGACAGCTGCCCTTCGCGTATTAGCTGACCACTCTCGCGCTGCTGCGTTTTTAATTGCTGACGGTGCACTTCCTTCAAACGAAGGCCGTGGCTACGTCTTGCGACGTATCATGAGACGCGCCATCCGCTTCGGCCGCAAACTTTCGAAAGATAAATCAATCATGCCTTCGATGGTTGAGACATTGATTCGCGAAATGGCTTTAGCATATCCAGAATTAAAACAGCGTGAAGCTCACGTAGTTAAAACAATTCATGAAGAGGAATCTCGGTTCCTTTCAACTCTTTATCAGGGAACTGACATTTTAGAAAACGAACTAAAGCGCTTATCGAATAAGGGACAAAAGACAGTTCCAGGAGAAGTTCTTTTCAAACTTTATGACACTTACGGTTTCCCTGTGGATTTAACTCGGCTTATGGCTGAAGAAAAAAGTTTCACAGTTGACGAGAAATCTTTTGAAACTGAAATGGAAAAAGCTCGTGTTCGATCGCAAGCTTCTTGGAAAGGTAAAAGTATCGAGGCTTCCGAAGCTCACCTCATTACTTGGTCTCAAGAAATTTCGAAATCCCAAAAACCCACTAAGTTTGTTGGTTACGAGGTCCTTCAATCAACTTCTAAAATCTTGGGCCTTTCGGACGGCCAAAAGCCTGTGACTGAAATTCAAGAAGGCCAAACTGGGATTGTTGTTCTTGATAGCTCGCCATTTTATGCTGAAGGTGGCGGACAAGTTGGCGATACTGGAGAATTTAAGAAACAAGGTGGCGTCGCCGGCGTTAGAAATTGTATTAAGAAAAATGACGTTCATTTACATTTCGTTCACGTTTCAAGTGGTTCGCTTAAAGTGGGCGATGTTGTTACGGCTTCAGTTGATAGCAAGATTAGACGGAATACTCAGGCTCACCACTCGGCAACCCATTTGATGCACTCGGCCCTTAGACAAGTCTTAGGTGCGCACGTGACTCAAGCGGGTTCATTGGTTGATCCAGATCGTCTTCGTTTTGACTTTACTCATCATCAACCTGTTACGACAACAGAAATCACTAAAATCGAAAGTCTTGTGAATGACGAGATAGGAAAAAGCCATGAGCTTGCACCCCAACTGATGAAGCACGAAGAGGCAATCAAATCAGGTGCGATGGCTTTGTTTGGCGAAAAGTACGGCGATGAAGTCCGTGTTATGAAAATGGGAGATTTCTCAAGCGAACTATGCGGAGGAACCCACGTTCGAAATACGGCTGAAATCAGAATGTTCAAAGTTGTCTCCGAAAGCGGAGTAAGCGCCGGCGTTCGCCGTATCGAAGCGATCACAGGTGATGTTGCGATTAACTTTGCACTTTCAACGATCAAAGAGTTAGACGAAGTTCTGGAAGTTGAAAACTTACCGAAGTCTTACTCTTATATTTCAAACAAAACTGAAACTGCGCAATCAGCTGCTCAGCACATTTTACAATTGAAAGCACTGATCGCAGAAAAAGAAAAAGAGATTAAAAAACTTAAAGGCTCTTCCGTTTCTGTGGATGATCTTGTGGGAAAAGCGACAAAGATGGGATCAATGAATGTTGTAGCTGCGCAAGTTGATCTAGAAGATCGTGATGTTTTGGCGCAAGTTTCTGATCAAGTGAAAAACAAACTCCAGAGTGGAATAGTTGTTCTTTTAGGAAAAGGCGATTCAACAACTCCCCTGCTTGTAAGTGTATCTAAAGATTTAGCTGGTAAAATCAAGGCTGGCGATATTTTGAAAGAACTTGCAATCGTCATGGGTGGTAAAGGCGGCGGCCGACCAGACTTCGCTCAAGGTGCAGTCCCCAATCCAAAAGCTTGGGAACAAGCCCAAGTAAAACTAAAAGAAATCGTAAAGTAGAAATTTGAATTTCGACGACACTCACTTGTCGTTGAAGGTTCTATAGACCTTTGGCTTTCAATAAATTCCAAAAAAAATGGCGACATCTAAATGTCGCCAAAGTTTCAATTCTCTATTTTCGAGAGCCTACTTAACTTGTGCAACATCCTTGAAATCACAAGACCATTCGTCCCAGCGACTGACGATATCTCTCAATATCCCGCGAAGAAGCATTCCGTCCTGACCGCAAAGATCGACATCTTTATGACAGCTAGAAAATGCCTCGCCAACTTTGATGCTCTTGTCAGCCCAATGAAGTTCACTATAAGCTGGAGCATAAATTTGCGCGCAAGCCATGCCTGCAGAAGGTTCCTGAGTTTCACATAAATTAGAATTTGCTAGTAAGTCTTGAATCTCACCGCGAATAGAATCAGGCAAACATTTTCTTTGCATACTGCCGGAAGCTACTTGCGCAAGTTCACCCGTCGCAAGGTTGAGGGAAACCTTTTGATCAGCTTGAGTAAAAATGTCAATTGATTGAGCTTGGGATAAAACCGGATCATTAATTTTGGTTTGCGATGCACCACTTGCATCAGATAGCAAATTCGATTGTTGTTGAGAACAGTTTTGGAAACTGAACATCAGCACACCAGAAGCGACTAAGACAGGCAAATATTTCTTCACGGATTTCCCCCTACCTTTATTTCATCGGAAAACCACTGAAACCTCTAGAGTTTCGAAA
>JANPPO010000213.1:0-6968 GCA_031428555.1 Bdellovibrionales bacterium
TGATCGAGCTTTATTTGATATGGCGACAAAAGATTCGGTGCAATTGCATTTTCCAAAGCTTCATCTTGAAGTTTTGGATATTTTTGACATAAATAAGCATAAAAGTTCTGCGACAAGTTCATAAGAGGAGCCTATCATGAAAATCATCACTTGGAATGTCAACGGAATCAGAGCCTGCGCCAAGAAAGGCCTCCAATCCTTCGTTGATTCAGAAAAGCCCGACATTCTGTGCTTACAGGAAACGAAAGCTCATTTAAGCCAAGTCGAGATCGATCTTCAAAAATTAAAATTCCCGCAATCCTTTTGGTCCTCTGCACAAAAAAAAGGTTATTCCGGCGTTGCCACTTACGTAAAGGGTGACGCAGTTGAATTCAAAGACGGTTGGGGACAAGAGCTTTACACAAATGAAGGAAGAATCGCGTGGTCCGCCCACAAGCATTTCGATCTCTATAACATTTATTTTCCAAACGGCGGATCCGGTGAAGTCAGACACGATTTCAAACAACAATTCTTAAAAGATTTAAATGAACATTTAAAAAAGGAATTAAAAAAAGGAAAGAACATCATCGTTGTTGGTGATTACAACGTGGCTCATACCGAAATCGATGTTTATGATCCCGTCAGACTTTCGAAAGAGAGCGGCTTCTTGCCCGAAGAAAGAAAGTGGCTCGATAGCTTCATTGAATTAGGTTTTGTAGACGCGTTCAGAAAATTCCACCCCAATGTAAAAAACCGCTACAGCTGGTGGAGCTACCGCGAGCTCGCACGCATTTCGAATAGGGGCTGGAGAATCGATTATATCTGCGTCTCGAAGGGCCTAGAGGACAATCTCAAGTCTGCAGACATCCTCGACAGCATCGAAGGCTCTGATCACTGTCCCGTAGTTGTAGAGCTGAAATTTTAAACTTTTTCTCATTCTGAGACAGCGAAAAAATCTTTCATCGCAAGTCATTTATTTTAATATATTTTAAATTCCGTTAACCAATGGATACGCCTCGCGAAATTTCAATCTCATTGGGAGAATTCGGAAATTTCGAAGAAAGTCTCAAATTAGCCAGTTGAGCGCTTCCGAATACTAGCCGAAAGTATGTACATGACGTCGCAAGAATCCACGGAGAGATACCGCGGGCTTGTTAAGAGGTTCGAAACTCATGAGGTCATACAAATAAGGAGGACGTGTGTTAAAAAATAACCGAAGAATACATATTTTGGAAGTAGAGGACAGAGCCGAGCGAGGCCCCCCAAAATGACTTAATGCCTGAACTTAAACTTCGGTCACTATGAACAAAAAGCGCACGTAAAGAAGTGCGCTTTTTTATTTTTTAAAATGCCAGATTTTCTAAGACTACAAATTCCGATTCAAATTTAATTCGCTTCAAAAAAATCAAAAATACTAATTCGATTTAATTTTCAATTTCTCTGCTGAGCTTAAACGACGCTTCTGTTCTTTCGTTGCAGCCATTCTTTCAGCGATCACCGGATCAAAATACTTTTTAAACATCATCTGCGCAACGACGGCTGATTTAACAGTCCATTTCTTTTCATTCACTGTTAACGCGGCGATCGCAATGCGATTTTCGTCGTCAAATGCATAACCAACAAACCAATCAACGCGTCCCTTGGGATTATCGCCAGTCAGGTGACCGGTTTTTCCACCCATTTGAACTTCTTTAAACTTCTTACTGCGAACTAAATCACGAAAGCTTTTTCGTGAAGTCCCAGACAAAACTGTTTCTTCCATGAGTTCGCGCATACTGTCGGCAGTTGTCGAAGTCATAATTTGGCCACGCTCTAAAGTTTCACCTTTGTAAATGACTTCCCCATCTTCATCGATTAACTCGTCTACGATATAAGGAATCACGATGTTGCCATCATTCACAACGGCAGAAGCAATGACCGCTCCGACGATGGGGCTTAATTTATTATAGCGATTAAAGCCTGAAGCCACTTGAGTGAGCTCGTAATTTTTTTCTGAAGGAACAAAGGCCACACTTTTTTCAACGGGGAAATCCGTGGGGATATCCTGGTTGAACAAATATCTGTTCGCATATTCATTTAAAGTTTCAGGCTCGAGCTCTTCTAAAACAAGTCTGCCGAAAGCAGTGTTGAGTGATTTAGAAAAGGCATCACGTAACGTAACTGTTCGGGTCCAGCGATTGATCTTTTCGCTCATCACATTCTTTTTATAGAGCGTGTAGTTGCCGCCGTTGAAGCGAATAGTCTTAGCAGGGTGAACGCCAGCTTTATCTATCGCTGCCGTTGCTGTAACGATCTTAAACACGGAAGCGGCGGGGTAGCTTGCTCGCAATGCTAAGCTCTTCTCGGTCGCGACACCCTTTTGAAAGCTTGATAGAGCAAGTACTCGACCAGTTTTCGCGTCGAACATCATAAGCGCGCCGTAGTCGGGCTTATAACGTCGGAAAATCATGTCACTATATTCTTGTAGAGTTGAATCAATCGTAAAACGAACCTTGAGCTTTTTAGTATCGCCGTTCCAATCGCCTTCTAAATCTTCAGACCAATTGTGGGCTTGAATTTTATCTTCCAGGATTTTGGAAACCATATAGCGAGCTTCCAAAGTCTTAGCGACAACCTTAACGGCTTTATCTTCGACTGTATTAAGAGATTTAAAAGTAAGAGAACCCAGGACCGCTAGACCCAGGCCCGCGGCCATCCAAAGTAATTTAAATTTGTGTCGTATTCGCATCTTTAAATTGTGCCTGTTTTTTCTGATACTTCAAGGGGGCGAAGTCATTTCAATGATTTTCATTGCTCTTGCCAAAGTCCTTTTGGTCATGACATAAGTCCGGTCATGAAAACAAAAGAGCGAATTTTAGTCACATCCAACGATCTTTTTAATCGAAATGGTGTCCAAGCAATTACGACTAACCATATCGCAAAAGCTCTCAAGATGAGTCCTGGAAATTTGTATTTTCATTACCGAAACAAAGAGGAAATTCTTCAAGAACTTTTCAAAAGAATGTGTTCTGAGACTTACCAAATCTGGAAACAAAAACGCTCGACTCACGTAACTCCTCTTGAATTTATTGATTCTAATTTTGAAGTTTATTGGAAATTTCGTTTCTTCCATCGTGAGATGTACTCACTTCGACGCAAGGACCCGTCATTGGCAAAAATGTGGAAAAAGCACATTTTAAAAATGATGGGACTGATGAACATCATTTATAAAGATTGGAGCAAGAGCGGAATCTTGCAGACTCTCGAAGGTGTTTCAGAAAAAACTTATATCTCTGAAGCTTTACTCGCAATGTCGACAACGTATCTTCAATTTTTTGAAAATGCTGATCGTGTTCCAACCAAATCAACTATCGAGCGCGGCAAGAAACACGTTGCACGAATGTTGTATCCTTATGTGATTGGTGAAACCAAAGACAGTTTTGATAATTTTTTCAAAGACTAAGCTCAAATACGTCACCAAATCGGATCAAACAACTATTGCGCTATAGAAAATCTGGCCCTGGACTTGCTCTACTTTCGGGTGGGGGTTCGCCGTGAAAACTTTGGGGACATTAGCATTATCGTATCTATTCATTTTAGTTGTGACCTTGTTCGTACTTTTACTGACACCAAGAGCGTATTCAGCGCCGGTGGCGGAAACCAAGGGTCATGAGCAACCCAGTCGCTCAACAAGTTCATGCCGAGCTCTTGTTGAGGAAATGAATCAAATGAAAAATGCCCAGAACCAGATCATTACTTCCCTCGCACAAAACCACGATACATTTGCAGACCAACTCAGTGACCTTTCTTTCGAACTCGCTCTATACAAAAAAACAGTTCCGCAAAAAGCTCTGATCGCGATGGATAAATCTGCGCAAGCTTACAGAGTTCGATCTCATAAAGCTCAAGAAACTGCTCAAAATTTAAATGATATGACGGCTGATTTGATTAAGCGAATTCAGCGTTGTCTTAAGAACTAGACGTATGGCTGGCCGTTTGGCGCCTCTCAGAAGACCTCAGTTTTCATAGAGTTTTCACTTTAGTCGAGAACTGACGGTCGATTTCAAAAATTTAAACAACTGTGTCCTATTTGTGACAAAATAAGAGTTAGCTAACAGTTTTTTATGGTCCGAATGGGTCATAATGCCGCAAGCTGTAACTCAAAACCCCAATGTTATTAGACGTTTGTTGCGTTTTAAGTTGATGTAAGATTTTTTCTTGCAAAAAATACACATCTACTACTTAATGGAGCAGTTCCAAATTGGCACCCATACCTACGGAAGGCACAAGGGGGTTTAACTATGGCGGGTAGATTATCAGCAATTGAAAAGGCTGGAAAGACCGAAAAGCATGAGAATTCAGAAGGTTATAAACCTTTAAGAGTTTCTGAAAAGCTTGTATCGGAATGTAAAGGCAAGCTTTTGCAAACAAAGGCAGATCTTTTAAATAGAGTAAAAGAAGCCAAAAGAAACTTCGACACCGATGATAAAGGTGGAGACGAAGCGGATCAAACGGTTCGAGTATTAGCGGAACAGGAGTTCCTTAATATGACCGACAGACTCCGAAGCCAATTGTTAGAAATCGAAAGCGCACTTGGCCGCATCGAAAACGGAACATTTGGATTTTGCGAAGAGACTGAAGAGCTCATCGAGCCAGAAAGACTTCGCGCGATCCCATGGACTCGCCTCAGCATCGAAGGTGCTGAAATGCGTGAATCCATGAACAAACGTTTCGCCAGATAATCTCCATTCCGAAGGTAGGGGCTCAGCTTTAACAGCGAGCCTTTTAAAATAGGGTCGTTTAACCCGCGACCTAGAACCTCGGCTTTATCGCCGCTCTAAATCTTGCCTAAAATGTCATAGTGTCAGAATCATTACAGGCGAAATTCCAATTCAGAAACTGTATTATCCAGCTCTCTAACCACTTAGGAGAGCCGTATGAAAAAAGTTTTATTATTTTGCCTTGTTTCTAGTTTTGCTTTTGCAGCTGTCGAAACCACTCCAGGCGAACAATTAATCGTTAATAAATTTAACGACATCAAAAGAATCTCAGGAATTTGTTTTAAGAAGTTAGAGAATCCTTCTCCAGTTGGAGATTTATCTTTTTTAGCGTTTTTAGGAACGATAGGTTTAAATACAGAAGCTGAAGTAAGTGCTGTTTTTACTGCATTCAAGACTGAAGCTGGTCAAGACTGCGAAAAGTACAAACAACTTGCACAAGCTTTCGCAACGAAAATGAATACGCAATTGGAAAGTATAAACGGCTTGCCTGAATCTTGCCCGGCAGAAGCGACTCAACTTCGATTGAAATTAGAAAGTTATTTAACCTCAGGAAAAGCTAATTTGGATCCTGCAGTTGTTTTATCATCACTTAAGCAAATCGACTTTTCAAAAGCCAACGTCTGCGAGCAAGCTGCTGCAATCGCTAAGTAATCGTTTCGAGCCATTGCGTTTTAAAAATAAACTGCAACTCGGTTCCTGAATTCTCAAAATGAGACATGGCATTTTCTCTGCAAGTAACAGGTAGAGAAGGTGTCATTCGTGAAGATGATTTTTTTAAGTTCCATTCTATTGTTTTCAAGCCTGCTATTCGCGCAAAATAGCTGCCTGATGTTCCAGAAATTAATGCAGGCTTAAAGATGCTGGATCAGACTTTGGTTGCTGGCGGCTTTGATGGAATTCCTTTTCGTTTTTCCTTGGAAGAGGGAATCATTCCGGTTCGAACATTTTTAGAAAATAACTTAAAGGCTTCCCAATTCCCATTCGCGATGGAAAGTGAAATTGCTTATCACGATTTTAATTAAGTTTTGTTTGTAATGACACTCCAGCCACAAAGTTTAAAAAGAATTCTGGCGCCGACGTTTCCATCCCACTCGTTTGCATCTTCAGGCTTAACTCCGCCGGTCGAAACTTCGTTGAGATCAAAGCCGACAATTTTTTTACCGGATTTTGCAAGTTCGTTGAACAAAAAGTAAATCTGATCAGGAGTATAGCCGCCCGAAACGGGTGTTCCTGTTTGCGGGCAATAAGCTGGATCAAGGCCGTCGATATCAAAAGAAACATAAACTTTTTCTGGGAGCTCTTTAATAACTTCCTGAATGATTCGAACCCAAGGTTCGCCGCCTAAGGTTTGGCGTTTTACATCCATATCAAAAAAAGTTTTGATATCAGCACGGGATTTGATGAACTCATATTCTTCTTCGCAGAAGTCGCGAATCCCAAGCTGGACAAGCTTTTTAGGCTTCCATGGTGCCGTCATGACGTTATACATGATCGAAGCAGGGGAATGGGTGAAGCCGTGATAAGCTTTTCGCGTGTCTGAGTGGGCATCGATATGTAAAATCGCAATGTCACTTTGATGTTTTTCGCATACCGCTTGAATAGCGCCGTACGGAGATGAGTGGTCGCCGCCCACAAGACCTAGCAGCTTGCCCTGATCCAAAATTCTTTTCGATTGAGAATAAACCCACTGATTGAGGTTTTCGCTAGCCTGATTAACTTCGGCTCTTAATTGTGTAATTTTCTTTTCATCTTTGCTTTGCTCGGTCATCAGGCCGATAAGTTCTTGGGCTTTAGCTTTCATTTTGTCATTTAGGGCTTTAATTTCGACTGGGTGAGGAAGCATGTGGTAGCCCTGCTCATAAGCTTTTCCCAATTCGAGGTCAAAAAGATCGATCTGTTCACTGGCTTGTCTGATCAGTGCAGGTCCGTGAGAAGCTCCTGAGCCGTAAGAGGTTGTAACTTCCCAGGGTACTGGCAACAAAATGACTCGGGAATCAGCCTCACTTAAGGGAATTCCGAATATTCCAAATTCAGACGAAATCGTTGTTGTTGCATCAAAACTCATAAACCCACCTTTTTGTCTCAGCATGTAGATACATCATTGCGGCAGGATAGGGAGGGGTGGTGCCAAGTGTCAAGAGGGTCGATAACCTTGATCTTTCCCGGTGTTTCTAAGAAGTTAGGGTGGGCTTTGAATACCAATCCTTTTAAGGAGGAAGACTTCATGAA
>JANPPO010000214.1:0-16566 GCA_031428555.1 Bdellovibrionales bacterium
AACTTCGAAGGTCAACAATTTGCGTCAGGAACTCTGTACCGTTGCACTTACCCGAACTGTCAGTAAAATTAATTTATGGAAAATTCTGAGCCAAAGTTTGAAGTGAAATGCCCACAGTGTGGGCGTTTGGCGTTATATTCAAAGGAAAATTCTTTCCGTCCATTCTGCTCTGAAAGATGCAAATTGGTTGATCTCGGTGCGTGGGCTTCTGAAAAATTTCGAGTGCCGACTCCGGAACACACTGACTTTCCGCATCCTGACGGCGAGTCCGACAAAGATATCGATAACGAATCGTAACAGCAAAATACTATTTTATTAAATAGTCTCATATTTTTTCTTGACGAAATCCCGAAAAAGTCTTGTGATCGGTCCCGTCAGAGGATGACAAACCTTAATCAACTCACAAAGGAGTGATAATGAATAAAGCGCAATTGATCGAGAAGTTGGCTACAGATGCTAAAGTTTCTAAAACTCAGGCAGAAAACCTTTTGGACTGGACTCTTGAAAACATCAAGAAAGCAGTTAAAAAAGGCGACGACGTGAAACTTGTTGGCTTCGGAACTTTCACAAAAGCAAAGCGTAAAGCACGCACTGGCCGCAATCCACAAACTGGAAAAGCGATCAAAATTCCTGCTGCTTGGGCTCCTAAATTCCGCGCAGGTGCTGAATTTAAAGCTATGGTAAAGTAAATATCACTGCACCTAACATCGTTAGGCGTGATAATAAAGGGTCAGCTTAGGCTGGCCCTTTTACTTTTATGAAACTGATATTTTTAATTTTATTTTCATCTCAACTTTTTGCACAAACCTACGAGACCACGGTTGAAGATATTATTTTTAATAGTTCAAGCCGAATTGTTTTATCCCAAGAAATGATTCAAAAATCTCAAAGCAAAGATATCCCAAGTCTGCTTGCAACTGCTGCAAATGTTTCAATCACCAGTACTTCATTTCAGCCAACTTCCATTTCGATTCGAGGTGGAGACTCTGGCCATGTCCTCGTATTAGTTGATGGGATTCCTTTTTACGATCCTTCGACAATTCAGCGAACCGGAAATCTTTCAACTCTGAATATAAAATCTGTGAAAAGTATTGAGATTTTAAAAGGGAGCCAGTCGGTTCTCTATGGCGGACAAGCATTAGGCGGAGTTATCAAGATTGAAACTTTACCTGAGGTGGACTCTCGAAGTCTTCTGGGTGAAGTTGGAACGCAAGAGCATTTAGCTTTGGGAACTGAGTATGCTGAAAATGGATTACTAGTCCGCGGATTTCATAAACAACGAAATTCTGAATCCCCCGCGAAAGGTTCCTCTGAAACGTATTCTTCAAACAAACAGAACATTGATTTAGCTTATAAGTGGCAAGGTTCCACTGAAGGTTATATTAAAGGGACCTATTTAAGAGATTCTGGATTTTCACCGTCGTCTGATATGAATTTTCAGATTGTAGATGTCGATAATTTTAAACTCTCTAGCGAACAAGGACTCCTCTCGACCCAAGTAAAATTTAAAGACGTGAAATGGCGGCCCAAGCTAACACTCGGCTTGCAAAACGGCTTACGCCACTTTCATTTTCCATCTAGCGCATTAAATCCATTTCCCATTGATGAAGACTACAAATCGAATTTTCAGTTTATCAGACTCGATCTTCGGACTTACCTAAGTGACACAATCGCAGTTGATGTGGGCCTGAATTATTCCGCCGAGAATTTCATTTTTCAAAGTTTTAATATTGAAGAAGCTGATGCTGTTTTAGAGCAACGGGGTTTATTCACTAAAATTACCAATGTGATCAATTCCAATACTGAACTTTCTTATGGTGCTCGCATCGAAAATTGGTCCAATCAAGATCCCGTCTCAGTTTTTCAAGTTGGGCTTAGTCATAAAAAAACTAGAGCAGAAGTTTCCACAGGATACAAAGCCCCTACTCTTTATCAATTGTATTCAAGTTTTGGAAATCCCGACTTAAATGAAGAAGAAGGTACACAAATTAGTTTGATCCAGGATTTTTCACTGACAGATTCGCAAAATATTTCAGTCACGCTGTTTAATTCAAGATTTAGAAATTTGATTTCAACAACTGGAACATTTCCAGCAATTCGATATGTGAATGTAAGAGAAACTGAAACAAAAGGGGCAGAACTTAGCTACAATAATCAGTTCGGCCATGGCCAATCTGTTATTCTTAATTTATCTTATCAAGAGCCTCGCGATTTAGATGCTCATACCTGGCTTCCACGAAGACCCTTAATAAACGGAAGCTTAAGATACTTATTTGGAAATGAGGTCCACCAGGGAACGGCTGAATTCGTTTACGTTGGCAATAGAAAAGATTTAGGACCTTCAGGCACTGAAACCCTTTCTAGCTACGGTGTTGCGAATCTTGGTTATAATTATTTTTCTGGAAAAACCCAGACTTACTACGTGCGAATAGATAATCTTGCTTCTTCAAGATACGAAGAAACCTATGGGTATTTTGCTGAAGGCATTTCTGTGATTGCAGGTTGGACAGGTTCCTTTTAGAATAATGATTGCCCAAAGGGAGAACAAAAATGTCGTTTTTAAACGATGAAGGGTTTCAGTCACTTGGCTGGTCCCCCACATTGCAATCACAATTAGAAGAGTTGAAAAATTCAACGCTGATCCCGGCCCGGATTTTATCTGAGGACAGAAGTCATTTTAGCATTCAATTGCCTAATCAAGTTTTGGGTCGCGCAATGCTTTCAGGAAAAATGCGCAAAGGCATGAGTGCTGGCGAGGAAAAACCCGCAGTCGGCGACTGGATCGCTTGCGAAGTACCACCCTCGCAACATGATGCCGTGATTGTCCACGCACTTTTACCCCGAAAAACTTGTGTTAAAAGAGCAAAGCCTGGCGGACAAACTCAAATTATAGTTTCAAATGTGGATTCAATTTTTATCGCGACCTCTGCCAATGACGAATTTAATCTTAATCGCTTGGATCGCTATGTTTCTATTACTTTTGATGCGGGTGCCGAACCGATTATTATTTTAACGAAAACTGATCTCATGAAAAAAGGCGAGCTTCAGGAATTGATCGAACATTTTCCGAGCGTGAAAGTTTACGGAGTAAATCAGAAAGACCCTGTTACTTACGCTGCACTTTTTAAATATCTTCAAAAAGGCATGACAGTTGGACTTATTGGCTCTTCGGGAGTTGGCAAATCGACTTTGATTAATCATGTAATGGGTTATGAACGGCAGAAAACTGAGCATATCAGTGATTTGAAAGCGAAAGGTCGCCACACGACGACAAAACGAGAATTCCTGCAAACTCCATTTGGTGGCTGGATTGTTGACACACCGGGAATGAGAGAATTGGGAATGCTTGATCAACAGGTTGGTGTTGAATCGCAATTTTCTGATATTTTGGATCTCGCTAAAAATTGTCGATTTAGAGACTGTGAGCATCAATCTGAACCGGGCTGCGCCATTACAAAAGCTCTTCAGAAGGGCGAACTCGATAAAGAAAAGTGGGATAACTATCTTAAGCTAAAGGCAGAGCTTGAATTTCACGAGCGTAAGACAAATAAGGTAATGGAAGCGGAAAAAAAGAAGTCTTGGAAGCAGATTCACAAAGACTTGAAGTCACATAAATAAGCCTCGAAAAAATGAGTGACCGACCCCTCAATTTAGGGCCATGATATGTTCCATGGCCGTATTTCAAAAATCCTTAAAAAGAATTGGTGTTTTCACAAGTGGCGGCGATGCGCCTGGAATGAATGCCTGCGTTCGCGCAGTTGTTCGGACTGCCCGCGCACGTGGTCTTGAAGTCTGGGGAATTGAAAAAGGTTATACTGGTTTCATCGAAAATCTGATGCGACCACTTGAAGCGCGCGATATGGCAAATATCATTCAGCGCGGCGGTACGGTTTTAAAAACTGGTCGCTCGATGGAATTTATGAAACCGGAATATCGTAAAAAAGGTGCCGATCATTTAGCTCAGAATAATATTGATGCAGTTGTTTGCGTGGGCGGCGATGGTTCTTTCCGTGGCGCGATGGCTTTGTGGAAAGAGCACCAAATTCCGATCGTTGGAACACCTGGCACAATTGATAACGATTTGTTTGGAACTGATCTGACGATTGGTTTTGATACGGCTGTGAATACGGCACTCGAAGCGACTGATAAAATCAGAGACACCGCTGACAGCCATGATCGCCTTTTTATTGTTGAAGTTATGGGTCGAAATTCAGGTCACATCGCTTCTTATGTTGGTTTAGCTTGTGGAGCTGAAGAAGTTTTTACTCCCGAAATAAATACGACTGTTGAAAAAGCAGCTGATAAAATCATGGATGCCCTTAAAAAAGGGAAACGTTCTAGTATCATTATCACTGCTGAAGGCCAAAAACCGGGCCGAGCATATGATTTAGCAGAAGCGATTCGCAAAAAAACAGGATTAGATGCAAAAGTTTGTATCTTAGGACATATCCAACGTGGTGGAAGTCCAACGGCTACTGATCGAATCATCGCAAGTCGGATGGGTTCTGCAGCTGTAGATGCACTCATCGCGGGACAATGTGATTTGATGGTTGGAATCGAAAAAAATGATCTTGTTCATGTCCCCTTCGAACTCGCCACCCAAAGAGAGAAAAAGACTTCTTTGGACTACGTTAAGCTATCGAATCTACTTGCCATTTAAGTCGTGATTCGAGACATTTTCATTTGAAATAAATGTTCTAACATAAAGAGGTTTCATTCATGAAATTCCTAGTTTCGTTTTTGCTTTCATTAAGTCTCGTGAGCCTTACAGCCTGCACAAAAAATACGAACGAATTGGTCATCGGAGAATTTGCCTCACTCACTGGTAATGAAGCAACCTTTGGACAGTCGACAAATAAAGGGATCCGCATGGCACTTGATGAGATCAATGCTGCGGGTGGAATTAAGGGTAAAAAAGTAAAACTGATTACTTATGATAATCAGGGAAAAAACGACGAAGTCGCGTCAGTTGTTAAGCGGCTTATTACTCAAGATAAAGTTCTAGCAATAATCGGCGAAGTTGCATCCGCCAGGTCAGAGGTTGCAGCACACATAGCTCAGCAATATAAAGTTCCGATGATTTCTCCTTCATCAACAAGTCCCAAAGTGACAGCTGTGGGTGATTATATTTTTCGCGTTTGCTTCATTGATCCTTTTCAAGGAAAAGTGATGGCGAAATTTATGATTGAACATTTGAAACTAAAAAAAGTGGCTATTTTGAGAGACGTTAAGAATCAGTATTCAGTTGGTTTAGCAGATGTATTTTCTAAAGAAGTTACTTCAAGAGGCGGAGAAGTTTTAACGGATGTTAGTTATCAAGGTGAAGATGTGGATTTCAAAGCTCAGCTGACGCAAATTAAATCGAAAAATCCTGAAGCTATTTTTATTCCTGGTTATTATGGCGAAGTTGCGCTTATCACAAATCAGGCTCGTCAGCTTGGAATCAAAAGTGTTTTTCTTGGAGGCGACGGCTGGGATTCCAATGATCTCGTTAAAAATTCTAAGAAAGCTGCAAACGGAAGTTATTATTCAAACCATTACTCAACGGAAAGCACGGATCCGAAAGTTCAAGATTTTATTCAAAAGTACAAAGGAAAATATTCGGAAGTACCAGATGCAATGGCAGCCCTTGGATATGATGCCGCTAAAATTATGACTGCTGCCATGGAGCGAGTTACAGAAATGACTCCCGAACAAATTAAAAATGAAATTGCTAAAACAAAAGATTTTCCGGGTGTGACGGGAAATATAACTTTAAATGACCAACGTGATGCAGTTAAAAGTGCCGTCGTCGTGCAAATTGCGGACGATGCACGAAAATTTATCATTAACATTGCACCGTAAAGCAAAAGGGATATGCAGGATTTAATTCAACATCTTATAAATGGTCTAAGCCTTGGTAGCATTTACGCTTTGATTGCTTTGGGCTACACAATGGTTTACGGCGTTTTGCAGCTAATTAACTTTGCTCACTCTGACATTTATATGATGGGTGCCTTTGCTTCTTACTATGTTTCTAGATGGTTTAATTTCGAGGCGCATCCTGGAATCGTAACATTATGTATGGCATTACTAGCTTCAATGACTGCTTGTGCACTTATTGGTGTTGCCGTCGAGAGATTTGCTTATCGACCTCTTCGAGGCTCGCCTAAGATTAATATTTTAATTACCGCAATCGGAGTCAGCCTTTTTTTACAATTCGGCGCTCAACTTATTTTTGGCCCAAATCCAAAAGCCTTTCCTACTTTGATTGAAGATGTTGCTCTTATTGAAACGGAATTTATTGTTTTAAAAAGTTTAGAAGTAACAGTCTTTGTCATTACTCTACTTGCTTTAGGAGTTTTGCATTTTCTTGTGTATAAAACAAAATTCGGAAAATCCATGAGAGCCGTCTCTCACAATATCAATACAGCAAGTGTGTTAGGTATTAATGTTAATAAGGTCATCGTTTTAACATTCATTGTAGGTAGCGCCTTAGCTGGTGTAGGTAGCGTGTTAGTGGGTTTAAAATATCCTAAAATTGAACCGCTTATGGGTGTGATGATTGGCCTTAAAGGGTTTGTTGCTGCAGTATTTGGTGGAATTGGAAATATGACCGGGGCCGTAATCGGCGCAATGATCATGGGCCTATCCGAGGAATTTGTTGTCGCTTACCTTTCCTCTACTCTTCGCGATGCTTTAGCCTTTGGACTTTTGATTGGTATTTTGATTTGGAAGCCATCAGGTCTTCTTGGAAAAAATACTGTTGAGAAGGTTTGATGAAGAATTTTAAAATTCCTTTATTTGCTTACATTGGATTATTGATTCTAGGCTTAGCACTTCAGTTTGGCTTAAATGCTTATATTCAAATCCTGATTTTACAAATCCTGATGTTTTCAATCGCTGCCATGAGTTTAAATTTAGTTAATGGATTCACGGGTCAGTTTTCGTTAGGCCATGCAGGATTTATGGCCGTAGGAGCTTACACAAGCGCATACTTAAGCCAGCTTCTTCCCGGATTCTTAGAAACCACACATGTATTTGGTTTTTTTATTTTCTCGGTTATTGCAGGCCTATTCGCATCATTTTTTGGCTATGTCGTCGGGCTGCCCTCTTTACGACTTAAAGGTGACTATTTAGCAATTGTGACTTTAGGATTTGGTGAAATCCTAAGGGTAGTTCTGTTAAATATAGAGCCCCTCGGAGGAGCACGCGGAATATCTGGCATTGTCCCCTACCCCGAATTCGGTTTTTTAGATCGCTTCTGGGTCAGCTTTGCTTATATTTCTTTTTGGTTTTTAGTCTGTCTTTTTTTCCTGTGGAGAATCACCCGTAGTCGATATGGTAGACAGTTCATGAGTGTACGTGAAGACGAAGTGGCTGCTCTTAGTTTAGGACTATCCACAACAAAGATTAAGGTAAGCTCTTTTGTTATAGCATCTTTTTTTGCGGGTGTTGCTGGCTCAATCTACGCTCACCTGATTAGCATCGTGACGCCAACTGTTTTTGGATTCCTGATGAGCGTTAACATTGTTGTCATGGTTGTCTTAGGTGGAATGGGCAGCTTTACCGGTTCTATTATTGCGGCAGCATTTGTGACAGTTATGCCTGAACTATTAAGGTCGGTTCAAT
This sequence comes from Bdellovibrionales bacterium, assembly GCA_031428555.1. Classification (GTDB taxonomy): domain Bacteria; phylum Bdellovibrionota; class Bdellovibrionia; order Bdellovibrionales; family Bdellovibrionaceae. Next base: position 7,612 of record JANPPO010000214.1, read on the forward strand.
CGGTTACAGGGTATGATCTTCGAATGATTATTTTCTCTCTTGGTTTAATTCTAATTATGATTTTTAAACCAAACGGTTTATTTGGAGATAAGGAACTTCCCTACTTTCTCTCTAAATTGAAAAGGAAGAAAGTATGATTCTTCTTAAAACTGAAGGCCTATCTATTCAGTTTGGTGGCTTAAAAGCCGTCGACAAAGTAAGTTTAGAAATTTCCAAAGGACAACTCTTTGGCCTTATCGGGCCAAACGGCGCCGGCAAGACTACATTGTTTAATCTTTTGACCGGTGTTTACAAACCAACTGCTGGAAAATTATATTTTAATGATCAGGACATTACGGACATCCCAACCGTTTCAAGAAGCCATATGGGAATTCGAAGAACATTTCAAAATATTCGACTTTTCAAAGGTCTTACTGTTTTAGAAAATGCTTTGATCGCTTATGATCAAAACTTGTCTTACACGCTTGTTGATTCGTTCTTAAAAAGTGCCACTTTTCATGCTCAGGAAAAAGTTGCCTATGAAAAAGCATTATCTTTGCTGACACTTTTCAAATTAGATCGAAACATGGGAGATAAAGCTGGCGATCTTCCTTATGGTGCCCAAAGAAAATTAGAAATTATTCGAACCCTTATGTCAGACCCAAAGCTGATTCTTTTAGATGAACCTGCTGCCGGTATGAATCATTCAGAAACTGCACAGTTAATGAGTCTTATCAGAAAAGTTAGAGATGATTTTAATTTAACAGTTCTATTGATTGAACATGATATGAAACTTGTGATGGGCTTATGTGAACAGATTGCTGTTCTCGATCATGGATTGAAGATTGCTCAAGGTAGACCAGATGAAGTTAGCAAAAATCCAAAAGTGATTGAAGCTTACTTAGGTCCTGATATGGAATCCGGAGTCGCCACATGAGTTTGTTAAAAGTTAGCGACTTCCATGTTCATTATGGTTCGATCGAAGCTGTTAAAGGAATTAGCTTTAATATCAATCAGGGCGAAATTGTTTCTCTGATTGGCTCAAACGGAGCTGGCAAGTCATCAACATTAAAAGGTCTATCCGGAGTTGTAAAAACAACTGGCTCAGCCATCTTGAATGGTAAAGAGCTACTTGGCATGGCTACTCATGACCGGGTCGCTGCTGGGCTTGTCCATTCGCCTGAAGGGCGTGGGTTATTTCCGCTGATGACCGTTAAAGAAAATCTGGAAATTGGAACTTTTTTTAGAAGAAATAAAGCTGGTGTTCAGGCGGACTACGATCTTTGTTTTTCTTTGTTTCCAAGAGTGAAGGAAAGAAATAATCAACTCGCAGGAACCTTGTCTGGCGGCGAACAACAGATGGTAGCCATTTGTAGGGCGATACTAGCTCAACCGCAAGTTTTATTACTTGATGAACCTTCCCTAGGCCTAGCTCCGTTAGTGGTGGCTCAAATTTTTTCTGTTATCCAGATTTTGAATCAAAAAGGGGTCACAATCCTACTTGTCGAGCAAAATGCAAAACAAGCGCTTAAAATTTCTCACCGTGCTTATGTTTTAGAAACTGGCGAGATACTTTTTCAAGGCTCTGGAAAAGAACTTCTGGAAAACAATGAAATTCAAAAAAGTTATCTAGGGATTTAATATGATCGCTGCGCAAAACAGAAGCCTTCTTACTATGCAAGTGATGCTAGTCGGTGGATTTTCGCTTATAAGCTTTTTCTTTATTAAATTAATGGGAAGCACGCAGACTGATACCAGCACTTCTTGGTTCATCTATTACTTTTCATTTATCGCAAATTTTCCGCACTTCTTAGTTTCATATCAGCTTCTATATTGGGATTTTAGAGATCGCGCATTTTCAAATTACCGGTTTATTGTCGCAACTATTTTATCACCTGGTATTTTAGCCGGCCTTTTAATTTATGGCCTATCAAAACCTGACCAAAGTATTTTAGGTCATCTTTTAAACGCTATGTTCTTTTTCGTTGGCTGGCACTACATCAAGCAAACCTTCGGGGTCATTTCCGTCTGCAACACCAGAGAAAAAGTTTTCTACAACAAAGACGAAAGATTCGCGCTTAAAGGATTTCTTTATTCAATCTGGGGACTTTCTTGGATTTCTTTAAACACCGCTGGCTCTGAATATGCGATGGAAGGAATTCCTTATACTTCCTTTAGCTTGCCCCCAGCATCGCTTGATTGGGCTTATGGAATTTTAAGCTTGTTTGCGATTTATTGTGGATTTATGGGTTACAAAAAGTATATCCGTGAAGGACAAGTCATTTCTTTTCCCGGTTTAATTTCGATTATCGCTTTATTGGCTTGGTATTTACCGGTTCTCTATAATCCAACTTATTTTTTAGTTGTTCCGTTATTTCACTCACTTCAGTATCTTTATTTCGTTTACCTTGTGAAGTCTAATCAAGCTGAACAACTGGCACCTCAAAGAAACGAACCCACTGCTCGAAAAACTTATTTCAAAAGCTTGTATGGCTACCTGATTTGGCCGTTCATTTTTGGCGCTATTTTTATGTGGTTCTTACCGCGTGGGCTAGATAGCAGCCTTCCGCTTTCAGAAAAGTTTCCAGACGCTAACCCGTTTATGTTCGCATTTACTGTTTTTATTAATATTCATCACTACTTCATCGATCATGCGATTTGGCGCCATGATAATCCCACAATGAAGAACTATCTTTACGTTCCGGAAAAGCATTTGTAATTGCTTAGCGGTACCAGCACTTGGGTCGCTTTGCTTCTTCTTGATCGCAATCATTTTTTTGCGAATCCATCATATCAAGTATTGCGGGAAATTTTTTACGGCAAAGTGCACCTGCGAAAACTGTGTCGAGGCGACATTGTCTTTCGGGGTATGTATTACGAATTAGTGCTGGTGTATTTGCTGTATCTTGTTTTTCTAAGGAAATCGGAAAGTCCATTGCTAGTTGAAGCATGTTGAGAGCGCCGTAAGCAGCTCGCTGACAGATCATGGCGTTCTCAGGTGACTCAGAATGAGACGCTTTACAAAGCTGACTGACTCTTGAGCTATTCTGAGCGGAGCTACTTAAGGCCTTTTGATGGTCTTGACCTGCTACTAACTGACGGAAGCAAACTAAACTGGCGTAATAGTCAGCTTGTCCTTCTGAGCTCATAAAAGTTAGCCCATCATTAGCTAGTGGACCGTCCCATTCATATGGCGGACTTTTTCGAGGAGACCCTCCGAATAAATGGCCTAGTTCATGGCAAACTAAAACTCTTAAACCATCGGGACTTAGCCTTGTGCTTTGAAGAAGCCCTCTATCTAGCGTGACTTTTAATTTCCGATTTTCTGAATCTGCGCCCCCTGAGAGTGCCATAGAGCTTTCGTTAACTTCGATACTAAAAGATTGATTCTGAGCTTTCGAGATTGGCTCATAAAGAGTTTCAACTTCCTTTATAACGGTATGCTGCCAATCCGTTAAGTTTGCAGCAGAGGCTGTTAGCGTAAAAAGGCCTAATGAAATACTCAATGTTGCTCGTAAAATGGTGTTCATTTCATCTCCCAAACGATGTTCGACACCTGACCACAATATGGACAGGCGAAGTATTCTGTCAGCCCTTAGTTTTCACCTGGGGATCTTAAGAATACTCGGATTATCAAGATTGCATTTCAAAAGCCAAATACCCATGTTTCAAATTCTGGAATGCGAATTGCTTTAACAATAAGTAACGACATAGGAGCACAATTATTATGTTAAGCCAAATTACTTTCGTTTCATTCTTGGTCACTTTATCGTCAACGGGTTTTGCTGAAACAGTTATTCTTCCATCACGCTGTTCTACTGAAGCAACTCGAGTAATCGATCGACCTATCTTTTCTGGAAAACCAAGTGCTCTATTTAAATACCGATTCGGAGTTAGTTTGCGAGAAGACGCCAATGCTCCACTAATAATCTTTGTTCCAGGGGGACCAGGACAAACATCTATGGAAATGGGCCTTAGTTATCCAAACGAATTTTCTGTCGTCAGAACGGATCCTCGAGGTTTAGGTTGTAACGAAATTTCGGACCTTCCTTTTGATAGCTTGTCTTCAGAAGAAGTAGCACATGACATTTTAGCTATCGTTCGCGAATTAAAACCAAAAAAATATTTTATTCATGCAATATCTTATGGAACTATACCAGCTACAATGGTTGCAGCTTTAGCGGAAAAGGAAAATTTACCAATCCCATCTGCTGTGATTCTTGAAGGCACCATTGGCAAGGCATTCGCAAAGGATGAATACGTAAATGATGTTCTTGCAACCTGGAAAAGATTAAAACCAACGCTACATCAAGATATTTTAAAACAAATCTCTGGTTCAACTTTGCCATTTAATTTAAGTTCTAAAAATTTCGCTGCATGGTTAAGTGCAATTATGATCTATGGCGTTCTACCAACCGGAGAAAATTACGCTACTAGTGAACTATCGCAGCTAAAGTCATCAATTCCGGATAGCGACAAAGAGCCTTTGAAAAATCGCATCAACCGTGGAATCAAACCACCTACTGCAAATAAGATAAAACTATATAAGGCCATTAGCTGCCGAGAATTTGTGCCTGACGTCCGTGATGTGAAGTTTGATTATGACTTCGTAAATGGCGACCTGATTGCTACGACTGACCGTCTCTGTGAAGGCATTGCGTTTGATCGACCGTTCGATTCAAAACGCTATCAGATTAAAAGCCCAATCTATTATTTTTCAGGTGATTTAGATCCAGTGACACCAAAGTCTCATGCTCGCTATCATTTTGACTCGCAAACTAATCCACGAACTTTCATCTCAATACGCCGAGGTGGACATCAAGCTTTGTCTGCAAACCTGAGCGACTGCACTGGAGATATCTGGGCTTCAATACTTGAAGGAACTGAGGGAAAATTGAAACAGGCGATTTCAACATGTGCTCTAAAAGCTGATGTCACAATTGAAGTTCGCTAGCGACAGTTAAGATCTTCTTCAGACTGAGTTCCGCTCTTGAAAAAAGAAATCGGAGAAGCTGCTCTCTTTAAACAGCTTCCCCTTGGTCTTTTGGTCAAAAGGGTTTCGAACTTGGAAAATAAATTCAGCTAAGACCCACTGATTAAGCGGGTCTCGGCTTTTTTTGTTATATAGAAATTAGTTTCAGGTTTTTAATTGGTAACGCCGCTTTAACTCGGCGTTACGCAAAATGTACCTGTCACCTTAGATTATCTCTTTAACTGGATTACTTCGTTTAAAAGTTCGTCCGTTGTTGTGATAGTCTTCGCATTGGCTTGGAACGATCGCTGATTCTGGATCATGTTTACGAATTCAGTCGCTAGATCGACAGTTGATCGCTCTAATGACTTTGCGTAGATCGATCCGCGGCCTGCTGCTTTAGGAGCACCCATTGCTGCAACACCTGAATCTTTTGATTCACGAAGTCTATTGTTACCAACTTTGAACATGGCTTCTGGATTTTCAAACTTTGCAATCGCGATCTGAGCTAAATCATTCGCCTGACCATTTGAGTAAACTGCAGTCAACACACCTTCGTCATTGAACGAAAGGCCCGTGATAGTACCGGCAGCCGCACCGTCTTGGTTCCAACTGATAAGATCAGAAGTTTTACCGTATTGCTTGGTTCCATCAAGACCTTTACCACCGGCATCGATCGCATCACCGAAGTTGATTTTAATTTGCTGATTTTGTAATGCTCCACCTTTGAAGTTGAAAGCTTGATCTGTCACTTCTTGGTTTTTTAATTTACCATCAACAGTAAATTCTAACTTACCGCCAACAACCTGAGACATCTTACCTTCTTCGCCATCAGTTACAAACTTACCATCAACCAAACCTTTAAATTCCCACTGACGATCAGCGATTTTATTAAAGAACATGCTAACAAGTTGTTTATTACCTTGAGAATCGTACATCTCGATTCCTGTAGAATAGTGAGAAGTAGCGTAAGGATCTTTCGGATCGAATTTTTTAGTAGCTTCAACTCGAGAATCTAAATTCAAATCGAATTTGATTTCAGTTGTTCCCTTAGCTGGAGTTAGTGCACGTGGAAATTTGATATCGTCTACTTTATTTACAACAACTCCCTTTTCGTCAGTTGTAAAACCTTGAACTTTTTGTCTGTCTTTAGTTACTAAGTAACCGTCTTTATCGAAATAGAAAGCACCATCTCGAGTATAAGTATCGCCGTCGCTTCCTTTTACTTTGAAGTAACCGTCGCCAGAGATTGCTAAGTCAGTTACTCGCTCTGTAGAGTCAACGTTACCTTGTGCCATGATCGGATTTACTGCACCGATCTTAACACCACGTCCGATTTGATTTCCCCCTAAGACACCTTTTAAGTTCTTTGAGATAATGTCTTGAAATTCTGCACGAGACGCTTTGAAACCGATAGTATTCGCATTGGCAATGTTATCACCAATTACGCCTAAAGCTTCACCCTGTGCTGTTAAACCGGATACACCGGTATAAAGAGAAGATAGAACACCCATATGACCTCCATGTCATGCGGGATAAGGCGACCAAACCTTACCCCTAATATATAAGACAACATTCAGTTGTCTGTTTTTGGAGGGCCCCCTCTAGGAGGACCGGCCCTGTTTACTTACTTAACTTTTCTCAAACTGTTAGCACCATGCCTTCAGCTTAAAAAACTTTTTACATTACAATCGTTGAATCAATGTTGGTAAAAACATTCTCTTTAAGAGCTGCCTTATCCATCACTGTCACAACAGTTTTATTTTTCACACTGACGATCAGTGCTGAATCCTGCATCAAAATCAAAGAGTCCTTTGATCCTTTTGCAGCAGCTCTGCTGACCGCGTCGTTCAGACGTGTCATATCTTCAGGTGTGAACCGAATTCCCCGAGACTGCATTCTCTCAACCGCATGGTTAGAAAATTTAAGGCCTTCTACAGAATTCTTATTCAAAGCAGGATTTGTAATTCCTTGAACGCTACTCTTGCCTTGTGTTGGCGCCAAAACATCACTCAAAGTATCTTTGAACGATGGGCCGTTGGTTGGTTTTTGTAAACCACCACCTACACCGGGCTGAATTGGTAAAAGGGTTTCAAAACCCTTTAAGCTCTTCAAATCCATTATTCTTGAATCTCCTTTGCGAGTTTATCCTTCATTGCGCTCGACATCCCAACGTTCTCCATCATGTTCTGTTGCAACTTGAGAGGAGCGTCTGGAGCGCCTTCTACCGGTTTTTCACTTCCAGCAGCTGAAGTTTCCGTCGCACTTTGCTTACTATCAGTGTCGCTTGGCGTTGCAGTCTTTTTCAAGTTGGACTCGACTACAGAATTAACAATCTGGTCGTTCTTCATAAGGCTTGGGTCTTGGATTTTCTTAATATCCTTCATTTTCACTGATTGATTACCCACCATAAGGACAGGTCCTTCAGCAGAATAATTAATTCCAGTGATCACGCCTTCGAAATCAGTCTTGATAACTTGTTTTGCTCCCGCATCGTTGTACGCTTCAGCAAACATTTGATAATTGCCAGCAGGTGCAGCTTGGCCTTTGTCATTCTGACCATTCCAAACAAATTTATTATCGCCCTCTTTAAGCTTCTGTATAGAAAGAGTACGAATCGTTTCGCCTGTATCGTTATTACGAACACGAATTTCAACTTTGGCTGCTGGATTCGTCAATGAGAAACGGAAATCGTGATCCGTATCTCCTTTTGTACGAGTGATTTTTGAACTATCACCACCTACAGATTTACCAATGAAGTTTAAAGCTTGAAATTGCTCTAACGGTTTTTGTCCGTCCTTCATATCAGTTAAAGTTTTGTTCATGTTGCTCATTTGCTCTAGAGACGAGAAATTTGCTAACTGCGCTGCCATTTCGTGCGACTTCATAGGGCTTGTGGGATCTTGATTTTTTAATTGAGTTAACATCAACTTGAAAAATGCTTCTTTATCCAATTTATCACTACCAACTGCGCGCATTTTTTTTGTTGGATCAACCCAGTTTGGATCGGCAATCTTATTGAGGACTTCGCCAACATTATCACCACCAAGTTTTTTAAGTTCGTCTGGTGTTAAGTTGGTAGTAGCACTTGGCCTCTCAGTCGGACCTACGGTTTTACCAACGGCCTGAGTTGCTCTTGCTAAACTGACTACTCCCATAAATCCTCCTGATTTATTCGAGTACCTGCACTTACGCGCAAGTACCCTCAATATCTATTATGCCACGAGATTTAAACTTTTTCCTCGTCCATCGCTAGAAGCTCGACCATTGGATGATGCACGATCAAAACCTGGCAGGGTCTGGTTCTTCACCGGAGACCTGATGTTTGATGCATCAATAAAATTGTCGCGCGCCTGACGGTTTCCAAAGCTTTCGTTGAACTGCTGCCAATGTTGTTTCATGCCATCACGTTGCTGATTGTTCATGAAATTTTCCATTTGGCTTTGCAAATCATTTTGAGCTTTGTGAGCCGAAGAAGTCTCTTGCACTACATCTACCTTCACAAGATCCATCGAAAGCTGGTGAGCCGATAATGCCTGCTTTAAATCATGCATTGAAGCCTCGATCAGTTGTTTCGCTTCTTTTGTTTCAGTATTCATCTGAATTTGTACTTTTCCATCGATAACTTGCAACTTCATTTGAATCGAGCCCATTCCTTCAGGAGTCATCTCGACTTTTACCTCGCCGCCCCCATTTTTAATCAGGAACTGCGCTTGGTTCATAATCTGTTGCATGTTTTCAGTCTTTTCAACTGGTGACATCGTCAATGGCTGAACATTCAGAGCTGGCACTGCAGATTGCAAAGTTTCGAATTTCGCTTGTGAGAGCGAACCCGCATCAAGATTTAACATCGACTCAACATCAGCTTTACCCAATTTCTTGGTCGCAAGTTGTTCCGTTGGTTTAATCCCGAGTCTTTTAAATTCTGCTTGTACAGCTTCCTGACTAATTCCTGCTTTCAACATAGACTGAGCTTGAGGATTTTGATTTCCTTGCTCGGCTTC
>JANPPO010000215.1:0-6861 GCA_031428555.1 Bdellovibrionales bacterium
CGCCACCGCCACCAACTACAGGCGCAGCAATTATACCGGGAACTACTTGGTACTGGCAGTTACAAGGTTCAATCAACATGAGCGTGCAAGCAAAAGTATATGATATTGATCTTTATGATACGAGTGCAGCTACGATTTCCTCGTTGAAACAATCTGGAAAAATGGTGATTTGTTATTTCTCTGCAGGAACATATGAAGACTGGCGTTCTGATGCTAACGTATTTCCTTCAGCTTCTTTAGGAAATAACGTTGACGGTTGGGCCGGTGAAAAATGGATAGATACTAGAAATCAGGGAGTTCGTGATATCATGACGAAGAGAATGGATCTTGCGAAAAGTAAAGGTTGTGATGGTTTAGAGCCTGATAACGTTGATGGATATTCGAACAATCCAGGGTTTCCGTTGACTGCACAAGATCAGATTAACTTTAATAGTTTTTTAGCTGATCAGGCCCACGCACGAGGAATGATTATCGCGTTAAAGAATGCAACTGATCTAGTAACGGCACTTGTTAGCAAGTTCGACTTTGCAGTTGTTGAAGAATGCTTTAAGTACAACGAGTGTGAAGCTTACAGCCCATTCATTGCACAAGGTAAAGCTGTATTGAATGCTGAGTACACAAATTATTCCAGCACAATTTGCACACGTGCAAGTAGCCTAAAATTTTCAACCGTGTTCTTCAACCTGGCACTGGATGGTTCGGTTTACCGACCATGTCCTTAAGATTCTGACTATTAAGAATGTATCAAAATGAGACTAAGTTGTCCGTAAGACCTTTTAATGCGGACAACTTATGAAAAACAAACGATCATAAGAAGGGAGGGGTCATTGAGTCTTATCTGGCGGATATCTTTATGCTTAGGCTTACTTGTAAGCCTCTCTCTTTTTCAAAATTGCACCGGCGCAGTTGATTTATCTAGCGTCAGCTCCTCGGCTAAATCTTTTTCGAATGGCCAACCTTACGATGGAAAAATCTTTATCAACGCTGGCTCGGGTTGCCCTGACGGAACCTTCGTAGAATCAAGAATAGAATTAAGTAATGAATCCACGGCCACGGTCGTACGGGAAAATTGTGTTAATACAGAGCGGACTATATCAACTGGTGACTTCAGTCTAAACCCAGAAAATCATCAGCAAATTCAGTTTAATAATAAAACTTTGGTTAAAGAATTACCTTTCACCCCGATTCCTTTGCGATCGACATGGTATCACCAATTAACTGGAAGGCTCCAATCTACTAACGCACTTGTTTATGCGATCGATATGTTCGAAAACAGCGCGGCAGATATTCAAGCCATGAAACAAAGTGGACACATTATTATTTGTAATCTCTCTGCTGGTACCTATGAACCATGGCGGCCCGATGCAGGAGCTTTTTTGGCAAGTGATATTGGCAATCCCGTAAGCCCCGGATCAAACGAGCGCTGGACAGATATACGTTCCACTAATGTTCGATCCATCATGGTCGCGCGAATGGACTTAGGCAAAAGCAAAGGCTGTGATGGTTTTGATTTCGATAGCGTTGACGGCTATGCAAACTCGACTGGCTTCCCGCTTACAATGCAGATGCAGGTTGCGTACAATAAACACTTGGCGTTCTCGGCTCATGATAGGCATTTGATTGTTGCGCTAAGAAACAACGCTGAACTAGCAGAGAGTTTAGTAGACTCATACGATTTAGCGATCGTTGAGCAGTGCTTCGAGTACAATGAATGCGAAAGATTCAGTGCGTTCACGCAAAAAGGAAAAGCAATACTAGCTGCGGAGTACACGCCGAAATCTGTAAATCAGTGTAGTGCGGCCAATCTAGCTTCGATTTCGCTAGCTTATTTTAGCTCTGCTTTAGACGGCAGCCGCTTTGAGTCTTGTCAGTAAGTCTCTTCATTCACTATCTAAGCCTTTGAAATCACGTATTTAATTGATCTAATTTACGCCATGTAAATTTTACAACTGGTCACGTAGATCGTAACCAGTTTGTTTACAAAGTCTTATCTCTTTCATTTTCTCTGTGGCACTGATCGCTCTCAATTATTGAGGCAAAACTGCTTCATCAAAAAAGGGAGAAAGAATTTATGAAAGTTTTTGTTTTATTCGCAATTGTGGCCGCTACTTTACAGGTTCAGGCATCAAGAGATTTGTATGTTGAACCAAGTGAGTCAGTCATCGTTGTCGGTCGCACCTACACGGCGACTGCGCGGTTTTCGCAGCCACTTCATACGAATCAACGCTGTGAGGGCCCAAGTCCTACTCGGTATGATTCTGATTTCACTGATGCCATCCGCTATAGCGAAGGTTCGTGGGCCGGGTTTAAAGCTTACGAATCAGCTGCAGTCGAGGCGATGAATGCCTGCAAGATTGATTACAACTCGGACTGCAAAATTGTCGCAGCCTCTTACCGGGAGATCATGAGTCGCGAATTTGTAGGTTACAAAGCATGCGAAGCAAAAGTTGTGATCCATGGTTACAGACTCAATTAACCACCTGAAATCGTTACATAACACTGTTAACACCTTGGTTAAATAATCAGGGTGTGATTGAAGAGAGCTTCTTAAGAGAAATAAAAATTTATCGTCCTATCGAATGATCGAAGGACTTTAATTAAATGAGGAGAATGAAATGAAACAACTCGGAATAATAATGACTGCACTAATTGTTTTTGCAGCGACACTTCCCGCTACTGCAAGACCATCACGCAGAGAAACCAAGCCGCCAGCACCGGCACCTAATTTGCGACGTACTTACACGACGGTTCCACCTGAAGCTGAACCACTTTATCAGTTGCGTGAATCCTCATATCAAGATGATGAAAATTATTTAAGAGCAAATATCCTCCAGAAAATCGCAAAATCAGAAGCTAATCGAGATCTTGAATTAACTTGTCATACACTTCTGTACGTCTGGGACTACTCCACTGAAACATCTTGCAGCGAAGGCACCGGCTGGGGTCCTGGTAAATGTTTGAATCCTTTTAACCATGTTTTTGGAAGCACTAAATTTATTAAAGTTAATACAATGAGTGTTGAGGCTTATTGCGTGAAAAGAAGTTTCGATCAAAAGATGCTTTTAAGTTTAGTGAGACAGTGTGAAGCGTCTCCGACGATGGAATGTTATCAGATGAAAGATTCGTTTAAAGAAATCAATCCACTTTATAGAATCAACCTTAAGAAATAAATATCATGCAAAAGGAATCGAACGTCGAAAGATCAACTTCGCACAAGACTTCTAAAGTCAGTGCGCGAAGCTACCAGGGAAACCCGGTTGTCGAACTTTTGCGTTTTGAATTCTCTTCGAGATCTGAAAAAAACCCACAGTTTTCGCTAAGGTCCTTTGCGAAATTTTTAGGTGTTAGTCATGCGCTTCTTTCGCTTGTGCTGAATGAAAAGCGAAGTCCCTCAAAAGCTTTTATCGGCAAAATGAGTGAGCGCTTAGCACTTAATCCTGAGAGTCGAAGTATTCTTCAGAACTCACTAAAAAACGAAATCCCCAAAACTACAGAGGAAGTTCGATATCAAAAAATCGGACTTGATCAGTTCGCTCTTGTTTCAGAGTGGCAACATTTCGCTATTTTAAGTCTGCTGGAAATTGAAGATACGATTCTGAGACCTGAATTTATCTCAAAGAGACTTGGAATTTCCGAAACTTTAGCAAGAGTCAGTTTGAAGCGGCTTTTTGATCTCGATCTCTTGGTAAAAGACGAAAAATCGAACCGCTGGCAACAGAAGCCAGGTCCGATCGTCGTTGAAAATTCCGAATCCACAGCCTATACGAGGCGATTTCAAAATCAGTTGATGAATAAAGCACTCGAGTCTCTTGAAGCAGATCCAATTATGGTGCGGGATCATTCCTCTACAACGTTTTCGATGAATCCTAAGAATATTCCTTACGCATTAAAACGGATTAGGTCTTTTCGTCGTGAATTAACAAAAGAGCTCGAAGACATGGGCGAAAAAGAAGAAGTTTACAATCTAACGGTTCAAATCTTTCCTACCTCAAGACGGAGCATTCGATGAAAGCGTTATTAAGTTTTGCAGTTATCATTCTCATTTGTAGCAACACAAGCTTTGCCCAAGGATTTAATGATAAACCGACAGAAAACTTTAATATTGAAGTGTTTAAGAATTTTAAAGATACCGTTAGAAGTCAGGCTCTTAGCCGTGGCAATGAAGGTGGTCATGGTGGCGATGGTTACGTTCTTGAATTTGTGACTTTGGGAAAACTTATTTCCGCTGGCTTTGATAGTTTCTCTGTCGAGACTTTGAAGCAAAATCATTTTACAAAAGAAGCTTTCGAGCAGGCTGTAAAACTAGTCAAAGTTACTTCGCACCCAAAGGAAGAAATGCTTTTAGAAGGTGAAGAAGTTGACGCAATTAATTTTCCTGCAAAAAACCAAATTAAAATGAATCGAGATCGCTGGAGAGAATTGTCTTTAGAAGGACGAATTAAGCTAGTCATGCACGAATATTTTGGAATCTTAGGTGTAGAAAGAGACAGCTATCAAGTCAGTCTCAAATTCGTGAGTTTTGCCCAAATGCTTTCAAAAGAAGTGGCTTCCAGTCCCGACTATAAAAACCTATCTGTTAATTTGTTCTATGGGCAATGCAACATCTTTCCACCACTGACTTCAAGTCAGATTTGTGACTCAAGTTCAAAAGAAATGGCTGATGCACAAGAGTGTTCAAAGAGAAAAGCCCAAGCTAAGTGCGCAATTGCTGAAAAAGCGGACTGTAAAATCATTGATACAACTATGAATTCAGTCTTAAGCACGCGGTATGTTGGCATGAGGTACTGCGAAGTCCTAACAATCGCTAAGTAATCGTCTCTTATCCAAGTGTTTCAAATTCTGAAACACTTGTTTCAGGATTTGTTGGACAAGCGGCAGAAAATGCTGTTTTCTGCGTTCATGGATCAACACCTTATTTCGATTTTAAAAAAGGAACTAGAGAATAAGAAGAGCAAAAACTCGGCTTATTCGTTAAGATCATTTGCGCGGAATCTTTCACTAAGTCCCGCTCAATTGTCGCAGATCATGTCGGGCAAACGAAATATCACGCCTAAAGTAACAGAAAAAATTCTTTCAAAACTACAGCTGTCTCCGGCTGAAAAGAGAAAATGCTGGAAAGGCTTATTTGAAACGCCTTTAAGCACATCGAAAGCAGAGACTTTGTTATTGGAAGATCAATTTCGTCTTATTTCCGATTGGTATCATTTAGCGATTCTTTCGCTTAGCCAAATCAAGAAAGCTAAAAAAGATCCCCGCTGGATCAGCCAACAGCTGGGGATCACAAGCCAGATGGCAAGTACGGCAGTTGAACGATTGGAAAGAATGGGACTGCTTTCAAAACATCCAACGCTTATTGTTCAAACTAAAGCTCCCCTTAATGTTTACTCTAACATTTCGTCAGAAAGTATTCAGCGCTACCATAAGCAGATATTGAACTTAGCTATAGAAAAGCTAAATGAAGTGCCAGTAGAAAAAAGAGATTACTCTGCACTCAGTTTCGCGATTAGCGCGGGTAAAATCGGTTTAATTAGAAAAGTTATCGAAGAATTTCAAAAACAAACACAAGAAGAATTTGAAGGAGGAGACGAGCTGTATATGTTATCAGTTCAGCTCTTTCCTCTAACAAGCGAAGGAGTTTCCCAGTGAATAAGCTTAGTATTTTATTAGTGACCTATCTGTTAGTTGCTTGCGCGACCAAGCACCCAGGAAGCATGGCTAAGTCGTTGAATCCTGATCCGGAAAATAAATTAATCGTAAGTGCCAAAGTTGCGAAGGATTACTCTGATCCCTACAATATCTTTATTGATGTGGCTTTTGAAAATGACTCGGCAAAATGGCTGCGCATTGACGAAATAGAACTTGAATTTCCTAATAGTAATAACCTTGCTCACAATATTATCATTGGGCAGGATCTTTACGCCTGGGCAGAATCATTCGAAGAAAAAAAGAAAGTGGATAATCACAACACCGCTCTTGCGATAAATAGTTTGATTCTTGGGGGAGCCATTTTAGCTGGTTCGAGCCGTAACTCGTCTGCTCAAACTGCTGGAACCGCCGCAATCATCGGTGGCCTAGGTTGGGATGCAACCAGAAACTTCGTAGGGAAACTCAATAAGGCTCAGCGAAGCTTGTCAGTTCCAGAAAAGCACGTTTACCGTCCCTTCACCGTGCCGGCAGCGGGACTGATTCGGAGATGGTTTATTGTGAATACTCCGTCCGACAAAATTGTTAAAAGCTTCCAAATGACGATTCGCACAGTTGATGGAAAAGTTCTAACTTATCAAGTGCCGATTAAATTTTAAGTTAAGTTTTTAGGTAAATTTTAGGAGCAATTATGAATCTCATGTTTTGGTTTATTCTGCTATTACCCATTGCAACATTTGCGAACAACCGCGTGGGCAACGGGGGTGACATCATCCAGTGTCCAACGAAGTCACAAGTACTGGATCTTTATGAGTCTTCGGAGGCTCTTCGCAAAGTTTCTGAAACTGATGAGTATCTCTTTGCAGAACAAATACTAGCCGGTTTAAAATTACTCGCGCCCGATCTAGAAAAACAATATCAAAACAGATTAAAATCAATGAAAGATGAGATCGAGTTCAAATCTGAAATTGAGCTTGTAGACATTGAAGACTCAAAGAATCTTTTTAAACCTAAAGACAAAAAATGTAAAATGCTCCAGATTGCAGTTCGAAAAAACCAGAAATCGACTCAAGGAAAACGTTTTATCATAGATCAAGAACTCTGGAATGCATTGGATTCTCAAAATAAGGCTGCACTGTTAACCCATGAAATTGTCTATGAACACTTTTTTAAGTTAGGAATGAATGATTCTGCAACAGCCCGAGAATTCAATCGATT
>JANPPO010000216.1:0-3798 GCA_031428555.1 Bdellovibrionales bacterium
CGACTTTTTAGTCTCGCGTGGAAAGAAGTCCGTATAGAAAAGGCCCATGTACTTGTTTGTGCCGTTTTCATAAATCTCGTAAACTTTTACTTCTTCATGATAAACCGGAATCTTCGTATTTTCTTTAAAGTTGATTCCATAAAGTTTTTTAGCATGTTCGAAAACTCCGTTTACCACATTTTCCAATTTGAAATATGGGCGAAGCTCTTCTTCATTGAAAGCATACTTTTGTTCTTTTAATTTTTCAGAGTAGTAGCCGACGTCCCAAGGCTGAAGATCTGTTAAGCCATCAGTTGATGTTGCGAAATCACGTACTTCTTGAAGATCTCTTGCGCCGGCAGCTTTGCCCGCATCAAGTAAACGCTTTAAGAATTGAGTCACTGTTTGCGAATCACGAGCCATTCTTTCTTGAAGAACAAACTCCGCATGATTTTTAAAACCCAAAAGCTGAGCACGCTCGTATTTTAGAGTCACAATCTTTTTAATATTTTCTTGATTATCAAATTCATCATTAAACGCTTTTGAAGCACCGGCCTTTGCCATTTTTTCTCTTAAAGCGCGATTCTTAGCGTAAGTCACAAACGGGATGTAAGAAGGATGTTGCAAAGTAAAAAGCCACTTTCCTTTTTGGCCTTTTTTATCTGCAGACATGGCAGCTGCCTCAACTGCAGATTCAGGAAGACCATCGAGATCTTCTTTTTTATCAATCCATAATTCAAACGCATTTGTCGCTTTTAATAGATTTTCGCCGAACTTAGGGGCAAGGCCAGCAAGTTCTTGATCAATTGCGCGAACTTTATCTTTTGTCGCTTGATCTAGAAGTGCACCGTTTCGGACAAAAGATTTATAAGTTTTGTCGAGTAATGATTTTTGCTCAGTATTGAGTTTTAAAGAATCACGCTTATCGTGAACGGCTTTAATTTTTTTAAAAATATCACCGTCCAAAGAAACGTCAGATCCGAAAGCGGCTGATAGTTGATACATATCAGGTGCTAGCTTCATCATCTCGTCACTGCCGTTTGAAGTTTCTAAGTTGTGAAACACCAAACCCACAAGACCCATGCGTTCAGAGCAAGTCTCTAAGGCAACGATCACATTTTCAAAATTTGGTTCAGCAGGATTATTTTTAATAGCATCGATATTTTGTTTTGCAACTTTGATCGACTCTTCCAGAGCAGGTTTAAAGTGCTCGATCTTAATTTGGTCAAAGGGAACAGCAGCATCGAAGCCAGCAAATTTTTGTAATAACGGATTAGTATTTGTCATACCCGTTTTTAACATCTTAAGGTGACAGGTACATTACCAGTGACGGTGCGTTGAAGTGAATTTTGCTTAGGTTTCCCTGGCGAGGAATCCTCAAGCTGTGGCTTTAAAAGCCCCTACTGTACGCAGACGCCAATTGGTGAGTTTTGAGCCGTTGCTTTACAAGTTGTAGCTGTCGGACACTGGTTAGGTTGGCCAACAAGGCAGCTCCAAGCCACGTTGTTATAACAGCCACCATTCGACATGTTGCCGTTGATATTTGAATATTGCGGCATGTTTACATAGTGATTATTGTTTGTGTTACCTGCTGTAAATGACCAGTAATAAGTTCGAGAGTACTGAGGGATATTTCCTTGAGCTAAACAGCCCGTACCCATATTTCCGTTATAAACAGGACGGCTTCCCTGAGGGCAAGAGCAAAGCTGAGAGTTCCCATAAGCGTATTGGTTTGAGTAGTAATAACTCGTTTCGTATCTGTAAATGCTATTAGGATTTGAAGAATACCCTGGAACTTGTCCATGGGGGTAAGCCTGATAACCATACTGACCGTATTGATTGTACTGGGTATTGTTGCAGCCTCCAGTATGGGGATCTTGAAAACACTGTGTAGAAGTCGCCTTATTTCCAGATTTAGATTTGCTACAGCTCACTAAAGTTAGAGCAGTCGTCACAACTAAAATGGCTTGAACTAAATTCTTCAACATACGTTACTCCTGGGTAGAGAATCCGTATCAAGATGAAGCAAGAGGGAGTCCACCATGGGAGTGGCTATAGAAATAGCTCATCCATTTAGGGTGATAAACTTTTAAACAGGTGCCCGGATTAGGTTAAAACTTATCCTGAACAGAAACGCTTTTTTGTTTGAAGACGCCTCCTAATTCGGCGCCCATTCCACAATAGCGGATGCGGCAGTTGTCACCTGAGTCTTCGATTCTTAGAGACTTATCTTCACCAGTTGTTTTGTTCTGCGAGATCTTCAAGACACAAGAAGCCGCTTTGCCGCGATTAAGGCGCTTATCCACTGAGCTTTTAAAAACTAAGTCTTCCCCCTGTAAAATCGCTTCGCCAACAAGCTGACAAGAATGAAAATTTTGAGAATAAGTTTCGATCAGGATATTCGCTTTTTTACTATCAACTGGTTGAATTCGAATGAAGTCTTCGACTCCGTGAATAGTTTTATCTTCTGAAACAGAGTAGATGCTGTGGCTTACGGTGTATTCGCCTCCAAAATCAGAAACAGATTTTGAAATTGCGAAGCAGGATAAAAATAAAAAGGGCACGATCTTCATCATGCCCCTAGTGTTGGACTATTTTTTCAGTCCGACAAGTCCAAATTTCTTTAATGTATTAGAAAATTACATCATGTTATCGCGAGCAACCAAAGCGTCTGCTTTGATATCCTGAACAAGTTGGTGAGCTTCAGATAACTCAAGTCCCAATTTTTCACTCATGGTCATAAGCGTCGAAGCTGAAGGATTCTGTCCTGCGATTAAGGCGCGTAAGTCTTGTTTTTCAAAACCAAGTGCCGCTAATCCAGAAAGATCACCTTGGCGAGCCGGTAAAAGATGAGCTGTTAAAACTTCAGCTTGAGCCAGTGAAAGATTATACTTCATTGCAACAGTTTCTGCAGGAGACATGCTCGCAGACTTTTGAACTGAATAATGGCGACGTCCTCGGCGGTAGCGCGGTGGATTTGGTTCACGGCGATGATGTCCGCCGCCGTCACTCACGATGACGCCAACTACAACGCCAGCTCCGAAAGAAAGTTGCTCGTCAGTACAAGCTGATAAGCTCAGTGCTGCAAGTGCCGCTAATGATACAGTCATAGCAGTTTTCAATAATTTCATGATTTTCCCCTAAGTTTGGTTCGTTCGTTTTTTGAAATTTTGGAGTCACATTGAGCCCAAAAATTACAAGGATTCTCATAAAGCAATAAAAGGACCAGGCCCACGTAAGCCATTTCGACTCCAGCCTTTTTCCAAGACTCCTTCTCAAATAGGGGTATCGGTCACCGCTGGGTTTTGGCGAGATTTTGCGCAGTGCGCAGATAATTACTCTGGCTCTCGGATTTGCCTCAGTTTACGCTTTTTCTATGACAAAGATTTTACTCACTCTTTTGGTAGTCTCGAGTTTTTCTAACGCCGCGGTTCCTCCAAGAAAGGAATCGACCTTACAAAGTTTTAAAACTGTTCAACGACAAATCGGTGGTCAGGCAGGGGCGGGTTTTAGTCTACTTAATTTATCGAAGATTCAGTCTAAAAATGGAAAAGCCGAGCGACTCATTTTCGAAGTCGGTACAAAAGATGGAAGTATCTTAAAAGGTAAGCCTGGATATTTCAATGCTCAGAATCAGATTCATCCGAACCGAATCGTGATCGATTTTTCTCAGATGATGCAGTCGAAAGTCGACGAGAAATTTATCAGAGGAATTTTAAAAGATTCTAAATTGGTAAAAAATGTAAAAGTGGTTTCAGATCCACAAGACCGAACTTTATCTATGACTTTAGACCTGAACACGACTGTTAAAATCAAGAC
>JANPPO010000217.1:0-11561 GCA_031428555.1 Bdellovibrionales bacterium
GAATCAGTTTGCCGAATTTTTAAGTGGGCATTGTATTCATAGATCCAGCCAAAACCTAGGCGGTAGGGTGTTGCGGTCAGCCCCAGCACACACAAATCGGGATTTAATTCATGAAGCTTCGAGATCACTTGAAAGTATTGAGTTTGGCCTTCCGTGGAAACTCGGTGGCATTCGTCAATAACAAGAAGCGAAAAGTTTTTAAAAAATTCATCCGGCGCGCGCGCAATCGATTGAATGCTGCCAAAGATTGTTTTTTGCTCGGACTCTTTCCGATTCAACCCCGCTGAAAAAATTCCGGCATCAAGCCCCAGAGATTGATATTTGGCGTGGTTTTGTTCGACTAGTTCCCGGACATGGGCTAAAACTAAAACGCGGCCCTTTGCGATGCGTGCCAATTCAGCAATGACCAAGCTTTTGCCGGCACCGGTCGGCAAAACAATTACTGCGGGCGTACGATCTTCTCTGAAATGTTTGATCGTTGCCGCGACAGCTTCCTCTTGATAGGGCCTCAGCTTGTACATGGCTCAACATATCAGCTAGCATAGCTAAATGACACGGACGAAATTTACGGGTTATCAAAAATTTGTGGTCGGCATTCTAGCATTTCTGCAATTCACAATTGTTTTGGATTTTATGATTTTGTCACCGCTGGGTGCGGTTCTAATGCCGGCATTGCAAATTTCTCCTTCTCAGTTTGGCTTAGTTGTTTCGGCCTACGCATTTAGTGCAGGTATATCAGGTTTACTTGCGGCGGGCTTCGCTGACCGTTTTGACCGCAAAAGACTTCTCTTGTTTTTTTACACAGGATTTTTGCTAGGGACTTTCCTATGTGGGATCGCGAATGACTATAAATTTCTCTTAGGAGCGCGAATTGTGACGGGCCTTTTTGGTGGAGTCATCGGTTCAATCGTCTTATCGATCATAACGGATTTATTTCCCTACGATATGCGCGGCCGAGTTATGGGCTTTGTCCAAACTGCATTTGCTGCCAGTCAAATTTTAGGAATTCCGGCGGGTCTCTACTTTTCAAATCTTTGGAGCTGGCACGCACCATTTTTTATGATTGTTCTAATTGGAATTGTTGCCGGAATTATCATGCTGTTTTACTTGAAGCCAATCAATGCTCATTTGGAAATTCAAAATGATAAGTCAGCGCTTTCCCATTTCTCCCATACGATCTCAAATCCAAAATATTTATTAGCATTTCTTTTTATGGCACTGCTCTCGACTGGCGGATTTATGATTATGCCATTTGGAAGTGCGTTTACTGTTAATAATCTCGAGATTTCCATTACGAAGTTACCGATGATTTACTTAATCACCGGCCTTTGTGCAATTGTGACAGGTCCACTCATTGGACGTGCAAGTGATTCCTACGGAAAATTCAAAACATTTTTTATCGGGACAATTATTACGATTATTATGGTTTATATTTATACGAATTTAGGACCCACACCTTTGTGGAAAGCGGTGGCAGTTAACGCCTTGTTATTCGTGGGGATTTTCTCTCGAATGATTCCAGCACAGGCCTTTATGTCTTCAATTCCTGACCCAGCAAACCGCGGCGCTTTTATGGCGATAAGCACGTCGCTTCAACAGGTTTCAGGCGGCATTGCAGCCGTCATAGCAGGGGCTATTGTCAGTGAAACGGCTGATAAAAAAATCGAACACTTTGATACCTTGGGATATATTTTGATTTTAACGGCCATTATAAATTTAGTAATTTTAGCCTACTTAAGTAGAAAAGCGCCAAGAAGATGATTCTTTTGTTTCTGAAATAACTTTTCCTGATCTTCAGGCAATCTTGTTTTAGATTCTAAGCCTAATTTGTTTTTCCAGCTCAAAAGACAAAGTGCGGCTAAAGTCTGATGCATATGCTGTGGATGAGAATTCATATCCGAAATCAAATAATCGAATTGATCCGAGCAATGAATACGAACTTGGGCAATCATCTCGTGATTCCAATTTTTCAAAACAAACTGATAAAAAGCAATTTGGCCTTCTCGCCATTCAGAATTCTCAAAAAAATGATCGGCATGAATGAGATCGTGAACGATAAATTCCCATGCTGACTTACCAAGGTGAGTTGTCTGCCAATCGCTAGCCTTTTTAAATACCGTAATCACTCTCTTCCCATTCGCCTGAATTTGTAGAAGCTCTAAGGGGGTCGGGATGTGATCTGATAGCACCAAGGGATATTGACCTAAATGCCATTGAATCAAAGATCTTCTAATTCGATCAGTCTTACCTTTCCAACTGTAGTTTCTCAAAAATTCAATGAGGGGTGAGGATTCAATTTTAGTCTTAAGCAGAGGAGCCCGCTGAAATTCGATTAGTGATTTTGCTAGTTCTGGTAATAGACAAAATGTTGTGAGCTCAGCAGCTGACAATGAATGATCAGAATGTCTACTTTCAAGATCGACTAAATATTGTTGATGCGTTTGACGCATATCGCTTAATCCGAACATAACAACTTCTTAACTTGAAAGTACCCCTCATTCCAAGCTCAAATTAAGGAAGTAACCAAGGAGGGTTATGCGTAAGGCTTTGTTAGCGGGCGTTTGCGTGTTTTTGGTACCGCTATTTTCGGTAGCGCAGTACTACTCTTTTAAAGAGAATTCGTCTCCTCAATGGGCCGAACCCAGTGAACTTTTTGTTCAAGCGGCACGTCTCACTCACGATCTCCTTCATTGGACTCAACACAAATCTCAAAGACCAGAAGCACCTGAAAGATATAATCGACTTTACCACTTCGGAACTTGGGTCGATGATCCTAGAACTCCTGAATGTTTTGACGTCCGGGCACTTATTTTAATGAGAGACAGTCAAACTCGCGTACAAATGAGTGATGTCAGTCCCTGCAAAGTTTTTGCAGGTTCATGGAACGATCCCTACGGTGGCGCAAATTGGAAGTTGGCCCGAGAAATAGAAATTGATCATGTTGTTGCTTTGAAAAATGCTTATACAAGTGGTGCCTGGGCTTGGGATTATCAACACAGATGCTTATTTGCTAACTTCACAGGCTTTGATAAACATCTGCTTTCATCATTTATAACGGAAAATAGACAAAAGAGCGATCGCGGTCCGGAAGACTGGATGCCTTCAAACGAAAATTATTCTTGTCAGCATTTACATAACTGGCTTGCTGTTAAATTTATTTGGAACTTAACGATGACTTCGGCAGAAGCTGAAGCAATTGCAGAGCAAATCGAAATTCATCGCTGCAATGTAAAAGCATTTCAGTTTTCAAAAGGAGAGTTAAATCGTATTCGTAGATTTGCCCAAGCAAACTTAGCGATGTGTCGGCATCAGTGATTAGTTAAATTTTGCGTAGAAATATTTAAAGAAAGAAGTCGTGCCATCATTAATGGACCATGTGATCTGTCCACCGGGTGGAACTCTAAGGACTTTATAGGCAATTCTTTTCACCACATCACCAGAATTAAAAGGTACCACCAATGAGCTTGTTGTGAATGTTGAACCACAAACTCCATCGGAGTAAATAACAGCGTCGAGCGAATTCACTGCAACAGTCATAGACATAGAGACTCCGGGAATAACCGTGCCATCAACATTTGCTAGAGCAATTTCGGCAGAAGAGCAGTCGTTAACTCTCATGATGGGATCACGAGTGCTAAAGTGAGGCTGGTTATATACGTTCGGTCCGGATGCTACTTTGAACTGAGTTTGGCTGGCTTGATAGGTGCTGATTGGATAGTTAGTTCCGCTTTCCTGAATTTGGCAGCCAGAACTACATCCGGGGAACGCAAAAGTGGCAACATTAATGGTTGCAGTATCAGTACCGTGGGCCGGATCGATTTTCAAATTAAATGCTTTCATTGGACTCGACATCGCACAGTTTATCAAAGCTGGCGTCCAGGCAGTAGGGCAATTCGAATCACCAGTTACTTGTTTAAATTCAACTGTTGTTGCGGATGAAGAAACGGCCAAGGTCCCACTGAAAGCTTGAACAAAGCGACTTGGATTTGCATTATATAACGGCATTATTCCCGATTGAAACGTGTATTCAACTCCTTTTAATAGAGTAGTCGGCAATGCAGAGCCAGGTCCACTGCTATTTAAATATGTTAAAACTGAGTTTGTCGGTTTTATGGGAAGGTAAAAAGAAGTCGAGATCATTCCTATAGCGGAAATATCAGCTTGGATGAGGTGATGATCTGTTGTTCCAACAGCTACGTAACAAAGAGAGATTTCTTCTACATACTGATTAAACGTGAGATCTGCTGCTGTCGCGGGTGTCATACAAGTCGAACTATAGATCTCACCAGCAAGTAGAGCAGGAGCGTCCATATCAGTAAGAGCAATGTTAATTTGCTTGGATTCGCCAGTACCAAATACTGCATAAGAATTGTCGGCACCTTTTAACCTAACTCGAAAAGGGTAGGCTCTGGAATTTTCAAGATAATTATTGTAAGAAAAATTTTCTCGTTGGACTTCAAATGTTGAAGGTACGGGTCGACGAAAAATAAGAGTCGGCAAGCCTGCAATGCCCGCAGTCCTTAATTCGATACTTTCTGGATCAGCAGGGGTTACGGCGTAGCCGTTATTAGTAAAGTAGTTCATTGCCTCAGTCTGAAAAAGGTAAAAGTCAAAAGTTCCATCTGAACAATCAAGATCATATGCTGGGGTTCCAACCAGATATTCACCTTGTGCAAGATTAGGAGTTGGCGCAGCACTTGGGATTGCTTGCCAAGCGGGCTGTTCATTCATACGAAATTCAAAACCGGTTACGCCTGGTAAACATTGGCCGCTGAAGAAAATGGCTCCACCAACATTTTCCTGCAGAAACGGACTTTCGGATTTATTCGAAAAAGAAGGTAGATCTGTAATTGAAGAAACATCGGGCGGGGCAACAACACAGCCAACCAAGCTGAGTGATAAAATAAGCAAAAATAAAACCCAAAGACGTCCAACCATCACAATATTCTTATCGGCAATTTCTGGACTTTAATGGAGTCGATTCTTAAATTGAGACAATGAAATATGATTTACTGAATTCTTGTTTCATGTTGAGTCTGCGAGAGTAAATTATTTTAATGCTGAGAAGATGTGCTAGCTGAAGCTTTGAAAATGTAACCAACGCCCACAACTGTCTGAATCAATTTTTTGTGAGGAGCAGCGTCGATTTTTTTACGTAAAAAATTAACGTACACATCGATGACATTTGATTCAGAATCAAATTGAAGATCCCAAACGTTTTGAGCAATTTGCCCGCGAGTTAAAGGCTTTTCTGCGTTACGAAGAAAGTATTCTAACAGGCCGAACTCTTTTGTTGTCAAAACAATCGGAGCGCCATTTCGTTTTACTTTTCTTTGAATCAAATCCATTTCAATATCTGAATACTTCAAAAGTGTATTCAGCGATGCGCCCGGAGCTTGTCTTCTTAAAAGGGCGCGAACTCGAGCTAAAAGTTCTTCGAAGGAAAAAGGCTTTGTTATGTAGTCGTCCGCGCCAGCATCAAGGCCACTGACTTTGTCATTCACCGACGAATAAGCGGTGAGCATCAAAATGGGGTTTCCGTAACCTTGCTGGCGAAGATCCTTCGCTAGTTCCAACCCACTTTGGTCGGGCAACCCGACGTCCAGTACGAGAAGATCGTAGGCATTCGCAGAGCATAGGCTTTTCGCGGCACTAACCGAGTCAGCCGTGTCTACGGAATAGCCCGCATCGGTGAGTCCCTTTTTGAGAAACTCCGCCATTTTTTCTTGATCTTCAACTATAAGCAGTCGCATTCTGGTAAAGTACCATGTGGTTTGGGCGTTTGCAAAAGGTGGTTTCACATGAATTTAGGTTGGACGGAAATTTTATTGTTGTTGGGACTAGCGTTACTTTTATTTGGCCCATCAAGACTTCCGGGTTTAGGCAAATCGATGGGCGAAGCAATACGCGGCTTTAAAAAAGGGATAACTGAGACCGAGGAGACCCCAGCTGCTCGCGACGTCAAAGAACATCTCGATCAGCAATCACAAGCAAAGCAAAATCAGACACAAAAAGATGATGATAAACAGCGTCAATCCTAAATTTTCCTCTCTCATCACGTGGTAAGCCTCGCATGTCGAATATTAAAAATACTTCATCTGCTCCTAATACCGAGCAAATTAAGCTCACTCAGACAGTTCAAAAAGGTGGATGTGCAGCAAAAGTTGCCGCCCACGAACTTCGAAAAATTTTAGCCCAAGTTCAATTTCCCAAAGCGCCGCCTGAACTTTCAGTTGGCGCTTCGACTTTTGATGATGCTGCCATTTATGATGTCAAAGGTGCAATCGAAAATCAAAAAACCTCACTTGTGCAAACTCTGGATTTTTTTACACCTATTGTCGATTCGCCTCGAATTTTTGGAGCTATCGCTGCTGCCAATTCTTTAAGTGATGTGTACGCAATGGGTGGCGATCCCATTACAGCAATGGGAATTTTAGCCTTTCCCTTGGCGACTCTTGATACCTCAGTTGCAGTTGAAGTTTTGCAAGGTGCTTGCGATGTTTTGCAAGCAGCAGGAGTTCCGCTTGTGGGTGGGCATTCAATCGATGATGACACTTTGAAATTCGGCTTGAGTGTAACGGGCCTGGTTGATCCAAAAAAAGTTTGGTCAAACGCCGGGGCATTGCCGGGTGATAAATTGATTTTAACAAAAGCCTTGGGTACTGGGGCTTTGACCGCCGGACTCAAAAGACAAGAGTACACTGAAGAAGATATCAAAGAAGCATTAGCCAGCATGATGCAACTCAATCGAGTCAAACCGGAATTGCAGAGTTCTGCTTCTGCAGTTCATGCAGCAACAGACATTACGGGTTTTGGTTTGGCCGGGCATTCGATGCAAATGGCAAAAGCAAGTGGAGTCACCTTTCAATTTAAAGTTGCTAGTTTGCCAGCATTGCCAAAAGCTTTTGAAGCTCTGGAAAAAGGCTTTCTAACGAAAGCTCATCGAACGAATTTTGAGTACACTGAAAGTTCATCTCGCTTTGATGAAATTCCAGAGCTGGCAAAAAAATTACTTTTCGATCCACAAACAAGTGGTGGGCTTCTCTTAAGTGTCGCTGCAAGCGAAGCGGACAAAGTTGTTAATTTATTAAAAAAGAATTTTCCCCATACTTGTATCGTCGGTGAAGTTTTATCAAAGAAGAAAGAGGATCTCCTTTGGGGAATGTAAACCAAGTTGATATCTCTTCGCTTGAAAAGTGGAGCCAAGAAAATCAGATTTTTATCGATGTCAGATCCCCTGGTGAATTTCTTCAAGGACATTTACCGAATGCGATCAACGCTCCGATATTGGATGATGCTGAACGCGCGCTGATTGGCCTGACTTACAAAGAAAAGGGAAATGAAGTTGCTGTTAAGCTCGGACATGAAATTGTTTCCGGTGAAAACAAACAAAAGAAGTTAAATCTTTGGAAAAGTATTTTACAGAAACATCCTGATGCTATTCTGACTTGTTTTCGTGGCGGGCAGAGGTCTCAAATTACGCAAAGTTGGCTTCAGGCTGCTGGTTTTGATCGACCCCTTATTAACGGCGGCTACAAAGCAGTCAGACAAACGCTGATTGATGTGATCAACAAAGCCAGCACTGATTATCAGTTTTTATTGATCTCGGGGCCGACGGGTGCAGGGAAAACTTTATTTTTAAATGATGTCATGAAATTTTGGCCAACAATCAATCTTGAAGGTTATGCCGAACACCGAGGCTCTGCTTTTGGTGGGTTGGGGACACCTCAGCCATCTCAAGCAGTTTTTGAAAATCGTTTGGCTTGGGATATTTTAAAAGCTGATCCTGAAATTCAAGCTCACAACTTACCTTTGATTATGGAAGATGAAAGCCGGTTGATCGGCAGATGTGTGATTCCAGATCCATTCTTTTTTAAGCTCCGAGAGTCGCCCATTATCTGGCTTGATATCGATATTGATAAACGAGTTGACAATACTTATGAGGAATACATTCTGAAAGCCGAAGTTAACGAAGAACTTTTTGCTCGGTACAAAAAATCGCTATTTAATATTCAACGACGTTTAGGTGGACTCAAATATCAAGAGGTTCTAGCAATCTTCGAAGCTTGCGAGTCTGCCTGGAAAAGTCGCGGAGAATTGGAACAGAATAAAGAGTGGATCAAACCATTGCTGCTTCATTATTACGATCCGCTTTATTTCGGGTCTTTTGAAAAACGTCAGCCTACGGTTTTATTCAAAGGTTCAATAGAAGGTACTCTTGATTTTTTAAGAGGCCAAAAGAGTAAGCACAAGGAAAGTGCTGTAAAGAAAAAAGCTAACCCAACATAGCTGGTTAATTTCTCTCCAAAAACGAAACTTGCAACTATTGAAGCTAAAACTGGTTCAGCAAGTTTACCAGTACTCATCAAAGTCACATTCAAAAATTTCATAAGATAAGAAATTAAAGCATGGCCTAAGAGGGTTGAAAAAATAACCTGTCCGGCAATTGCAATCCAAGTTTTCGATGGATAAGCGATCCAAGAATGGTTTGAAAAAAGAAGAACAACCGCAAAGCAGACGGCCGTGCAAGTGTACATAGTTGAAGTAAAAACTGAATTTGGGAAAACCTCGCGGCATTTTTTGCTCAAAAGAATGTAAATCGAAAAAAGAACCGAAGAGGCAAGTGCGGAAAGATCTCCCCAAAACTGGAAATCGGACTCGACCTGACTATGCTGAAATAAAATAATGAGCGAGCCGAAGGCTAGTAAATAGGCATATACAGTTTTTGCCGGCGGTTTTTCTTTGTGTGTAATCCACTGGCCAAAAGCCACGAACAAAGGATTAGTCGCAAAGATAATCATCGTGTGGGAAATAAGCGTGTGCTGGGAAGCGTAAAAAAAGGTCCAGAGATGGGCGAAGAAGAACAGTCCAGTGAGATAAACCCATTTTCGGTATTGGGGATGCGCTTTCCAGTGCAATTTTAAGTCAGATTTCCAGTAAGCCCAAGGTATAAGAATCAGACCAGCAGCCAAAAGCCGCCAAAAGCCAATGACTTCGGGGGGTGCTTCCGCCCACTTTGCAAAAGCAGCCGACTGGGAAAGAGAAAAAATTGCGAGAGAGTAGAGGAAGAGATGCGTCACCTGACCAAGCTATAGCTAAGAAATCTCATTTGCCAACCGGTTTTTTTTGTCCCACAATCTTAAGTGACCGTTTTTCATACTTAAATAAGAAAACAAATGAAGGAGCACAACTCATGAAAATTCAACTTGCACTAGTAGCAATCGCAGCACTCACTTTTACAGTGGGCTGTTCTAAGAAATTAGATTCAGATAAGAAAAAAGCGAGCTACGCAATCGGCCAACAAATTGGTCAAAACTTAAAGAATCAAAATATCGATGTTGATACTGATTCTTTAGCAATGGCGATCAGTGACGCTGCTTCTGGAAAAGAAAGCAAATTAACGAAAGAGCAAATTCAAGAAGCTATGGCTAAGTTGCAAGAGCAAACTATGAAGAAGCAACAAGAGTTGGCTGAAACGAATAAAACTAAAGGTGCAGAATTTCTTGAAAAGAATAAATCTGCAGACGGCGTAAAAGTAACTAAGAGCGGACTTCAGTACCAAGTTGTAACTGAAGGACCTGGAAAAGTTCCAACTAAAGACGACGTTATCAAAGCTCACTATAAAGGGAGCCTTATCACTGGCGAGCAATTTGATTCTTCTTACGATCGTGGTCAGCCAGCTGAATTTCCAGTTGGTGGCGTGATTCCAGGTTGGACTGAAGCTCTTCAAATGATGAAAGTCGGTTCTAAATTCAAATTATGGATCCCAGCAGAATTAGCATACGGACCTGCGGCTCGCCCAGGCATCCCTGCAAATTCAGTTTTGTCATTCGAAGTTGAATTATTAGATATCGTTAAAGCAGACGGTAAAGGCGCACCACCGAAGCCAACTTCAGCAACTGCTCCTAAGCCAGTTGCTCCAGCTGAAGCAAAGCAGTAATTCAAATGTTTGATTTTGGACGTGATCCACTGGCTCATTTCCAAGAGTTTCTTCGGGAGGCTGAATCTAAGGGCCTCCCAGAACCCACAGGAATGTCCCTCGCAACGTCAACTCCAGAGGGACAACCTTCCGTTAGAACCGTTTTATTTAAAGGTTTCTATCAAAACGGAATCACTTTTTACACAAACTTCGAAGGCCGAAAAAGTCGAGAGCTCATTGCGAATCCAAAAGCAGCACTTAATTTTTGGTGGCCGCTCATAGAAAAGCAAGTTCGCTTCGAAGGCCTCGTTGAAAAATTACCCAGAGATGTTTCAGAAGCCTACTTCGCGACTCGCCCCAGACTTTCACAACTAGGCGCATGGTCTTCGGCGCAGAGCACAGAGATTCCTGATCTCGAGTTTTTGCAAACCAAGTTAAAAGAAACCGAAAAAAAGTTCGAAGGTAAAACAATCCCGTGCCCACCGAATTGGGGCGGCTTCGTGTTGATGCCTCAAGAAGTCGAGTTCTGGATCGGTCGTCAGGGCCGATTACACGAGCGCTACGTGTACCAAAAACAAGCCGAAGGCTGGCGTACTTTCCTAAGATCACCGTAAGGAAAAAGGTAGCTCCTCACTTGTGAGTAGGCAGCGCGTTTAGAAAAGGTGACCGCTTTCCGTGTCGATGGTGCATCAACAATCCTAAATTCCAAAGGTCTTTAGTTCTGACCGCCACGATGGCCGTACGGTAGCCCTCTTATGGACGGATGCACTCCGCGATGCCCGCAACTGCCTAAAAACGAAAAAACTCACGCGGCCTATGCAATCCCCTGCATTTGCGATTATACTTGAGGCCTTGTGGTCCGCCTGATTTTTTCAAAATCATGCGGAATCAAAATTCAGGGGAGTATCACGTGGGTAAAGTTCTGGTGACGGGTTTCGAAGCATTCGGTGGGGATTTAGTAAATCCAACTGAACTCATGTTGAAGTGGATTCGCGATGATTCAAAACTCTCTTCGGTTTTCGATACTCTTATTTTACCAGTCGAATTTTCCTCCGCTCACGAAATTATTCTCAAGCACCAAAATCTCGATTCCTATTCGGCAATCCTAAGCTTCGGTCTCGCCGCCGGCCGAGCAAAAATCTCGCTCGAAAGAGTAGCCCTGAACTGGATTGAAACCTCGATTCCAGACAACGCAGGCATCTCACCAAAACTAGGGCCCATCGATCCATCAGCAGAAAAAGTTTATTTCAGCAAAATGAATATCGAATCGATTCGCGATGATTTAAAAGCCGCAGGCCTTTCAGTAGAAATATCACTCACAGCGGGTGGCTACGTTTGTAATCATCTTTACTTTCAATTGCTAAAAGCAAAATTGAAACAACCTGTGGTGTTTATTCATGTACCGTATTTACAGGCACAAGTTTTTGATAAGCCGGCCGGAACTCCTTTTATTTCAGAGTCCGATCTTCGTAAGATGTTAGACGTTTTAATGCAAAGCTTGCGGGCAAACTAAGTAAAATTCTGGGATTTCGATTTGAAGACTGTCACCGTTTTCAGTGACCATACTGTAAGAGCCCTTCATGCTACCTGTAGGCGTAGTCAGCGGGCAGGCGCTTTCGTCTTCGAATGTCTGGCCAGGTTG
>JANPPO010000218.1:0-3926 GCA_031428555.1 Bdellovibrionales bacterium
TAAAAATTTCGATCGATGAGCTTATTTCTTCGCCAAGGGCCGAGTGCAAACATATTAAAGCTGCAGATGTTCCCATCGATAGACGATCCAAACATGGCGTCACGGTGAGGAAACTTCTACCTGACAAAATCCCCTCCACAGAAATGGATGAACTTCATCTCGAGCCCGGCGCCACCATGACAGGGTCACCGCATGTTGAAGGGACTAGAGAATACTTCACTTGCATAAACGGACAGATCTCGATTGCAGTTTTAGGTGAAATTCATCATCTTCAAAAAGGTGATGTGTTGGCATTCCCTGGTGATAAGCCACACTCGTACAGGAACTCGGGACGAGGTACTGCGGTCGGAGTTAGTGTCGTGTTTTTCGCGGTAGAAAGATTTTGATGTTGGGAAATTCGCTAATAGTGAAATTTCAACAGCGGGTCTTACTCTGGCTTCTTTTACTTTAAAGAATTTTCCATATGATCGTACTCGAAAATTGATAGCGCAAACTGAGCCGATAAAATGTCTTTCATGATTTTTTGAAATGCGGCGACTTCCTTTTTTATGGATGGGTTGCTTGCAAGTTTTTTATCTCCTGCCAAAAATAGTGAGGCCCCCGCCGAGAGTCTATCAAAATTCATGATATCGAAAACCACTGTCCTACTTTCATTTGTTACAACCGTATCGCTGTCGTGATTTTTCAGTTCAACCCATTTGTCATCAGGATATAAAATCTGTGCCATTGCAATTACTAACGGAGCAAGCTCATAGCTTTCAAAGTTCGATCTTAACCAATGTAAGTCTGTATGCTTTATAATTCCTGTGTGAGAATCAAGTTCAAGTTCAGCGTTAGCTATTGCTAAGTCTACATTCTTTGTTTCATTAAATTCTTCTTGAGCTCTCTCTTCCCAGAGCGATAAAATGCCATCAAGTTCCTTTATGACTGTTGCTTGATTCACATGTTTTTTCAAAAAAGGAAGCCAATGAAGCGCAAAATTAAACTGAACTGCCGATAGCTTATTTTCCATGGGCGACCCCATCAACTGATAGCTCAGCTTTATTTAGTTTATAAAGACAGGCGCCAAGATGATTGGCACAATTCAAAATATCTTTGTGCTGAGTCCGAGAAATTTTAAATATAGCTTCGCACTCTTTGAACGATCCATAAGCTATTTGATAGAATCTCTTTTTTTCTTTAACAGAAGACTTAGCATTTCCTTCGGCTAAGTTAAGAGGAATCGAAGAGGCCGCTCGCAAAAGCTGATCACGCAAATGCCCAGTAAGTTTCAAGCCTTCAACTTGTAGATAAAAATCGCAAGCAAGCTCATAAGTCCGAAATGTCTTCAAAGAATCCTCCAACAAAAATAGTTTGGAGAATCCCATTTCAAAAAAATGACCACGATGAGCGAGAGCCAAAAGCCCTCTCAACAAATCCAAAGTCCGAATTCCAACTCAAAACGTCCGAAAAAAGAACCCCAGAATACCGAATACAGTATTCAGAATTCCGAATTCCGTGAGCTTGGCGAAGCCAAGCGAATGGTGGAGGTGCTGGGAATCGAACCCAGGTCCGCAAGAGTTCCACAGAAAGGCGCTACATTCTTAGTCGTTGTTCAATCTTGTTGCCTGCAAGTACATCGACAAACTTGCAAACAACGATCCCCCAAAAACATCTTAAGCCACTCGTCTGGAGAAACCCCGAGTGACCGAGACCGCTAATCGTCAGATTTTAAGGGCCGCGGTCGTTCCCCTAAAGTCTGCGCATCAATTAAGCTGCGAGTGCGTAGTCTGTGTTAGCAACTACAATTTGGATGTTTTTAACGAGGACCTCATCCAGCCCCGGAATGCTCCCTTTGCTTCACTTCCCACGTCGAAACCATGACACCCCCGACTTGGAAAATTCTGTAACGTGTTTACCCTATCACAATTCTTCTGTTATGCATGCTTCAAGAAATACCAACGTGAGATAATTTCTAATAGAAGCAATTTCGCTGAGTTATCAACCGTGTCCACAGAGTTATCCACATTGATGCCTGTTTTTTAAGTAAATTCGGTCTAGTTTTGTAAGATTCTATGACAGATTTCTGTTTATAGCTCGGGCTGTTGTCTGTTTGCGTTAGTGGACTCTTGTAAATTCAGAGTCTGTTCAACGCTTGCAACAGGTGGAACGGCCGCATCGGCTTGACCGACAAGGGACTCAAGCAAGCTCTTCATTTTGTCCTGTGAAGATTTCTTAACCTCTTCAACCTTCTTCGTAACTGGAAAAAGTTGAATGTTGAGCTGATAGATCCGGTCCCCATCGCCTTGAGAACGGGCAATTGAGTTATCTTTTGTCATTTGTTTGCGCATCTGACGAAGTTTGAATTTAATTTCTTCAAATTCTTTTTCCGTGAGCGACAAAGTAACAGTTCCAAACTCTCTTTCGGTTGGATCATCTTGAAATAATGATTCCATTCCTAAGTATAAAAGCTCGGCTTGCAGCTTCTTAACTAAAGCGACTGGGATGTTGTCTGCGTTTTCCATCAGCGGACGAGCGCGTTTCATCGCTCCCGTTTCTGGGTCACGAACAATTTCGCCAGCATCTAAAAGTTTTTTTAAGGCTTCTTGAATTTCATCGAGCGTCGCCTTCTCGCCTAACAAGCTTTTCAACTGTTGAGGTTCGAAGTTGACGTTTTTTTGATCGATCATCGAGTACAAGATCCACGCAACCCAGCCCGGAACTTTTTCCCAAGCTTTTGCATCAATCTCACCAGATTTGATTTGCTGGTTTACTCGTTTTTCCATGAGTTCTTTCAAGTAACGGTTTCTTTCAGAAGGATCCGTTGCTTGAGTATAGTTCACGAGATTTTTTAATTCTTCAGTTTGCTCTTTTTGTAGGCTTAAAGCTTTTGCAAACTTAGCTACCATGTCGATGGATAAATTTCTTTTTCCTTCGATGATAAGTCTTAAGTATTGCGGAGACTTGATATTCGCGGCCGCTGAAAACATTTGATAGTTGTAAGGCCGGATATCTTTTTTAGTTTGAAAGCGTCGGTAAGCGTAGAAGTCGCCCAAGAATTTTCGGTAGTCCATGTACTGGCTAAGCTCTGGCATTTGCTGCATGTGACCCCCCGCTTGGTTAAAAAGTTTTTTTGGAAAACTTTTTGAAGAAGGCAAACTAGAGTAATCTGCCTTCCTCGTATTTCCAGTGAACTTTGGTTTTACTATCGTGACAAGATCAATCTAACTTCCATAACGTTAGAGTCGCCGCGTGGCGCTAAAACTAAGCTGCCGAAGCTAGAGCCCAACACGAGGTTTTGTCGAGACCGCACAACTTGCGTTGTCTGTCTTCGCTGAACAACCATTCGACCTTCAGAAAATCCATTCATCACAACATCAAGTGACGCATCATAAAGTGATGCAGATGCTGCCGTGATTTCAACTCCGACAACTCTGTATCCTCTGTAGCGACCGATCTCGATATACGGAGTTAAATCTAAGCGAGGTCCCGGTGGTAAATAAGATGGGATGTTCAATCGAACTGCGATCTCGCGGCCATATTGAGGTGGTTCGTATGGAGGCGGGCGATTATTTTCTCGACCTAATTGAACTACGATTCGATCAATTAACATTTCACCGCGAACATAAAGATCTAAACTTCTTGTTCCGCGACCAATCTCAACGATGCTTCTTGGATTTAAAGTAACTGCACGGCCGATATCAGCACGACGAGAATCTTCTGATCTTCCGTTTACTAAAAGTTCTAATGAAGCATTCACATCACGTGAGCGCTGGATATAAACTGAAACTGATTGAACTGTTGCGCCGCGAAGGTGGCTGAGTTCACGCATTAAGTCGACTGACTCATTACGTAAGTAGCGACCAACATAAATTTCTTCTGAGCGCCCGCGACGTTCATCACGGCGATCGTCTCTGCGATCTTGACGATCATCTGGATATGGAAGG
>JANPPO010000219.1:0-2549 GCA_031428555.1 Bdellovibrionales bacterium
AATCGAAGACCTATCCAGGCGGCACAAAACAAATCTGGATTGAAAAAAGCACAATTCTGAAAGCGGATTCTATAGGTGGCTCTCTAAGAATTACCGCTAAAAAAATCGGTAGTTCGAAAATAAGAATTAATTCGAACAATGAAACGATTGAAGTCCTTCACCCTGATCAAATTGCCCTTTTTGAAAAAATGAAAAAATTGATGTCAACAAAACCAGGCCTTCGAGCAGAAATAGAAACCGGCGAAGTAGTTGTTAAAGGTTATCTTCACGACTGGAACGTTTGGAAATCAATTTCGTCTGAGATTGATTTTTCTTCCTATGCTATGAAAGCTGAACTTTCAGCACCCCTTCGCGAATCCCTTCAGAAAACTATTGATCGCGACCTACAAAGCCAAGGATTACTGAGTGTCAATATCGTTCACTTCCCCCGCCTTGAAGTTAGGTTCAATCCGTTGCAACCAAGCTTAGATCGGTACCGAGATTACTTTCAAAAGTTGGGCGTTGCAGTTGTTGTTGCCGCAGATAGTTTAGAAATACTTCCCGTAATCAGAGTTGATATCACTGTTGTGGAGATGAGTAAGAAATTTTCCAGAGTGATAGGTATTCAATGGCCAACCTCCGCTGACTTCCAAGTTCTTCCAGGAAAACTTGTTACAAGTGACACTTTGATCGCGACACTCAATGCGATGGAAAGTCGAGGCGAAGCCAAAATGTTAGCCAGCCCCAATTTGATTTGTAGAAGTGGAAAGGAAGCAGAATTCCTAGCTGGCGGAGAAATCCCATTAAAACTTTCGAATAGAAAAGTGAATGAAGTCATTTGGCGAAAATTTGGAGTGCTTTTAAAAATAAAACCAGTTGCCGATAGTTCAGGACGTATCAGCCTATCGATTGAAACTGAGGTATCTAGCTTAAGTGCAACTTTGTACGGTGATGTTCCTGGTATCGACACCAATAGAGTTTCAAGCCACTTTGACTTAAGTCATTCTCAAGTTGTTGCGCTATCGGGGCTACTCAAAGAGAGCGAAAATTATGATACAACGGGATTGGCCTTCTTATCGGAAGTCCCAATACTTGGCCCCTTCTTTTCAAATCGCGCCAAGAGTAAAGAAAAACGAGAGCTCGTCATTTTTGTGCGCCCGCGTTTAATGGATCAAGAACCCCACGAAGAGTGGACGAAAGGTGCCAGCCATGCAAACTCGAGTCTGTGAGCTTTATAAAGACATTCAGAAGAAATGGACTGATCGAAGTGGCGCGCAATTTTTAGAGCAAGAGGAAAATACTTTAGCTAAGCAAAAAGCTTTTTTAACTTCAGAAATCTCTTCGATCGAAGATTCGGAAATTCAAAAAAGACTGACTAACGAATTTTTCGATTATGGACCACTTAATCTTTTGTTTCAGGATCTAGAGATAACTGAGATTTTAGTAAATTCACCTGATTCAATTTGGTTTGAAAAAAAAGGAGGCTTGCAACTTCATGATGATATTTTTTTCTCGAATCATAGTTATGAAAATATTCTGGAGAAAATAAGTCAAAAAGCTGGAAGTCACATCAGCCTGAATCACCCTTACATCGAAAGTAAGTTTCTGGATTTTCGAGTCACTTTGATTGACAAGAGTTTGACTGGCGAGCAACCTCTGCTTTCACTTCGCAGGCATCCACTTCAAGCGTGGAATTTAGATAGCCTTCAAGCTCACGGATGGTGCGATCAAAATCAAGCGAGCGCTATCAAAAGAATGATGGCGGACAAGAGAAACTTTCTAGTCGTGGGGGAAACCGGTTCCGGTAAAACTTCTGTTGCGAACGCGTGCTTACAGTTATTAAGACCTCAAGAGCGTGCCATTTTAATCGAAGACTGTTCTGAGTTAGTTGTTTCTAATAAATGTTCAGTAAAGCTATTAACCCGCGATGATCCTTATGGACAGCTAGCACAAATCACCCAGCAGGATCTAATTCGCAGATCGTTAAGATTGCGACCAGATCGTCTTGTTATGGGCGAAGTACGTGGACTTGAAGCAAAAGATTTTTTGATGATGTTATCCACTGGTCACGCTGGAAGTTTCGCAACACTTCACGCGCGTGATCCGCACGAAGCTCTGATCAGACTTGAGATGCTTGTTCAACTAGGAGCCCCGCAATGGAGCTTAGTTGCAATTAGAAGACTTATTTTTTTAAGCCTCCACTTTATTGTGATTACCGAAAGAACAAGTTCAGGTGCCCGAAG
This sequence comes from Bdellovibrionales bacterium, assembly GCA_031428555.1. GTDB lineage: Bacteria > Bdellovibrionota > Bdellovibrionia > Bdellovibrionales > Bdellovibrionaceae. The sequence continues at coordinate 2,223 of JANPPO010000219.1, forward strand.
ACTTAAAGATATCTACAAGTTAGTATCTTTAGAAGAATCCGGATTTACGCTAGAACCTGCCGCTGACTGGGCTTGTGATAAAACTTCTTCAGACTTTGTCTGATCAGTTTCTCTCGACATATCCATTGGGTTTTGCTTACTTGCGAAGAACTTATTTGTTAAATCCTTGATGATCGCTGACTTTCCAGCCGACGCTTCTCTTGGTTTATAAGTATCAATCACCGAGCCCTTTGTAGCTGGCAGAGTGTCCCCGTTCATAATTGGATCTATGAATTTTTCAGACAAAGTGACGCGATCCTGGATCACATCCATCGACTGCGGTCTTCC
>JANPPO010000220.1:0-5257 GCA_031428555.1 Bdellovibrionales bacterium
AGTGTTATCGATCGTGGCTTACAAGCAGCCCGTTATCAAAGCCGAGATCGATGATATCAGAGGCGTCGAATCAGGACATTTACTTCGCGCACTGATGGAAAAAGGCCTTGTGAATTTTGAAGGCAAAAGCGAACTTCCAGGCCGCCCGATGCAATACGCGACGACTCGAAAGTTTTTAGAAATTTTCGGACTTCGTAATTTGAAAGAACTTCCAACGCTTTCTCAAATTGATGAACTTCTTCCCGAAGGAATCGGCGCCGAAGAAGAGAAGCGGGAAACACTTTCAGAAGTTACGGATTCAATGGCTCAGGCGATTAATTCAACTTATTCTGACGGTGAAGACGAGCTCGAAAAAATTCAAGCTGAACTCCAGACTGTCGACACGACAACTTCATTCTTTGAAGAAGAGAAGAAACGAATCAAAGAAGAAGAAAAACGTCAAAAAGCTCAAGATATTCGAGAAGCAATTGCCGTCGGAGAAACCGTCGATAAGAAAGATCTGAAGTGGTTAGCTAAGTATGAAGCAGAACTTGCGACCCTTACTGCATCCCAATCTTAAGATTGGTTTAAAAATCGTTTTTAGTTTTTGGATTATCTATCATCTGATGGGCATACTTATTATGCCCAGTGTTCAGTCTATAATAGTTAAAGAAAAGGGCTGGATTTTTAGGCCTTACCTCAATCAAATTGGTCTGAATACAACGTGGAATCTTTTTTCTCCGGATCCTGCGACCGCCATGTTTATGAAAGTAAAACTCATCCCTAAAGATGAAGCTGAAGCAGAGCTTGATTTGTTACTTCCTACATTTGCTGACGAGATTAACTGGGATCCGACAAAGCGCCGCGCCCTTTACATGATGAGGTACGTGTTACTTGATGAAGACAAAGCCCACACATACTTAATTCCTTGGTACTGCCGAAATTATCCGGGTACGAAAGAAGTTTATGTCGAAGGTGTGGGAACCCGCATCCCAGGCATCGCGCAAGCCCGCATGGAGCAACTCTATACAATTTCTGAACTTAGGACTCGCCAGACGGTCAAAGAGTACCGGGGAGAATGTCCATGAGTCATTTCATCAAAAAGCTTTGGACCAAATGGGAAAATTTCTGGTGGGCGGAAGCTGATCCAAGAAGTGTGAAGGCTACACGAATTGCTTTTGGATTATCTGCTATGGGAGTCACAGCCTTAAGATTTTGGAATATAGATCTCTATAACGAGAAATCATTAACACTAAAAGCTGATGCTTTGAACTTACTTGATCCTTATACAAAGCCTCTGTTTTCATGGACGTTTTGGCCAGACTCTTGGAGTATGGCGATGCAGATTATTTTATTTGTTCTGCTATTTCTTTTCACGATTGGCATTACCAGACGACCGTTTATATTTGCAGCTTGGGTCATTCACATAGGATTCATGCAAAGAAACTACGCCGCTTCGATGGGTGTGGACACGATGATCTTAGTCTTTCTTCTTTATCTATCGTTTGCAGAAGTTTGGAAAAAAAACGCCTACGACGGTTTATCACGGGTCATGTTTCGCATGATTCAAGTGCATTTGGGCATTATCTACTTTTACACAGGTCTTGAAAAACTTCGCGGAGCTTCCTGGTGGGAAGGCTCAGCCCTTTGGCTTGTGTTTAATAATACGCAAGTGACTCTTTGGGATCTGACGTGGATTGCGCATTTCCCAGTCGTGCTTGCGATCTTTGCCCACATGACAGTGTTTTTTGAATTGTTTTTTCCGCTTCTCATTTTGAACCCGCGCTTGAAGTTCTTAGGACTTGGGCTAGGAGTTTTCCTTCATATCGGAATTGCGGCTACCTTAGGACTTTGGGGATTTTCAGGCCTCATGCTTTCGCAGTATTTCCTCTATATACGCACTCACGAATGGGATAGCTTTTTGATCTGGTTTAATTTGCTCAAAAACCGTCCTATTTTGAGACGAGCCCTTATCAAACCAGTCGATATACCGATAAAATAGAGGTTAGCTTAAGAGTACAAGTTCAGGGGGAATGATGACTCAATTGCGATTTCTACATTCTATCCTATTATTAATTCTCACAACTTCTGTTTTAACGGCATGTTCAGGCTCTAAAGAGGGTGGCCTTATTACGGATGCAATTGCGTTGACGAATTGCCCTCAAAATAGCTGCGCACAAGGTTTGGCTGATGCAGCAGAAACTAAGATTCTTCTTCAAACTCCCATTAGCAATGTTCTTCCAGTTGGCTCGAGCTACGCAGAAGTTGCGGGGGACTGTTATGCATCGCTATTTCCTCAGAATTATTTTGAAGTAGCTGTCACATTAAACGGAGCCTCGATTGGAAATGTTTTTCCAGCGGGTTTTGTTCCTAGATGTAAACAAGGAAAATTTTATTTTCCGATCAACCTACAAAACGTAGGGGTGGGTTCTTATAATTTAACCGCACAGTTAGTTGTAGTCGATAGTCAGGGGATTGCGACTCGTCCACCATTCAAAACCATCTCCAGCACACTCGTTAAAAGATAATAAGTACTAGGTCTGGTAATCTTAAAGATTATAATAATTAGGGCGCTACTCTTTGGCGAACAAACCCAGGCTTTCGTGTTGCAGGGATCGGCGATTCTTCAAACTCATTCAAGGTTAATCCCAATCCAGAGCGAATCAGTCGGGCTTTGAAAGAAGGGTGACCCACGATTTCATAAAAAGCTTTCCAAGAAAGTTTTCGGTCCGGCGAGTTTGTGGGAACTGATAATCCCCAAATTTTCAGATCAGAGAGTGAAGTGTTGGTACTTTGCCAAAACAGCGCCAAATAAACCTTTTCCCAATCAGCCTTTCTGAAGTCAGCAGCCAAAAAAGAAAACAGGGGAACGCGTAAGTTAGCTCTTTCAAGTAAAGAGACCTTATTTAATTGCTGCATTCTTTCATGCTCAATCAACAGAAGATGAGCACCGTGCCCCGTGACAGTTTTAATTTCCCACTCTGTGGGTTCATCAATCACAACGATTTTCAAATTCCAATCGGCAAATTTAAGATCTTTAAAAATATCAGCTAGCTCATCGGACTCTGTATAGAGAAGAACATCTTTCGGATCGCTTTGCCAAATTCGGAAAGTTCCGGTGGGCGATGTATACCCAAGATAAAAACCCCAGAAACCAATTACAAATAGAAAAACAATCCAGCTCAGGGCTTCAAGTTGCAGTCCCTTTTTTTCAAGGGGCTGCTGTTTTGAGGATTTTTTCTGAAAGGCTTTCTTAAAAAGCCTCGTCAAAACTAACCTGACCTGTCACGCCCACTTGATAAGCGGAAACTCTTCTTTCGAAAAAGTTAGTCAATTCTTGAGCATCTTGTAATTCCATGAAACCAAATGGATTTTTAACATTGTACCGTGGAGTGATGCTCAAAGATTCGAGTCTCATGTCGGCAACATATTCTAAATACTGACGCATGTCTTTTAGCGAAAGACCTGCGATACCCATTTGCAAAATGTCTTCAGCAAAAGCCATCTCGCAATCAATTGCATCTTCGATCATCTGAGTAATCATCTCGTTCATTTGATCGTTGAAAAGTTCAGGCTCTTCAGTTCGTGCAACGCGGATCACTTCAGAGGCAAAAGCGATGTGCATGCTTTCATCTCTGAAAACCCAGTTTGTTCCAGCAGCAAGACCAGCAAGTAAACCTTTTGAACGTAAGAAATAGACGTAAGCAAAAGCACCGAAGAAGAAAAGGCCTTCAATACAAGTTGCGAAACAGGCCATATTCATAATGAATTTACGGCGGTCTTCAATTGTATGGAGCTCATCTAACTCATTGATTGAATCCATCCACTTGAAACAAAACGCAGCCTTCTTTTTAATTGAAGGAATATTTTCAACAGCAGAAAAAGCTTTCGCTCTTTCGTCTGGGTGCGGAATGTAGTTATCAAGAAGTGTTAAGTAAAATTGAACATGAAGTGCTTCTTCGTAAAGCTGACGACTTAAATAAAGACGAGCTTCCGGAGAATTCACATGCTTATAAAGATTAAGCACTAAATTATTTCCAACAATAGAATCACCCGTCGCAAAAAAAGCAACCAGACGCTCGATCAAATGTTTTTCACTTGGCGAGAGCTTTTGGTTCAAGTCCACAAGGTCAGTTGAGAAATCAACTTCATCAACAGTCCAAGTGTTTTTAATTCCATTTTTATACATCTCGAAAAAAATGGGATATTTCATCGGTCGTAAAGTTAGGTTAAATCCAGGTGCTAATATCATAATGTTTTATCCTCTATATAGTTCTGCTATCAAAATTCTTCGGGCAAAATTCTCCGAACAAAATTTTATTGGCAAGCTTCGCAGGCTTCTGGGTTATCAAGGCTACAAGCAATCACTTCTGTGTCTGAATATTCTTTTTTCTCTGGCGCTGAAGCCTGTGCTGCCGGAGCTGCACTTTGCATCATTTGCGTTGAAGAAAGAGTCGGAGCACTTGTCGTATCTTTGTTTGAAGCCTTCACAGTTGTCTTCGCAATTGAAGTTGCTGGACGTCCGCGAAGATAATAAGTCGTTTTAACACCGTTTTTCCAAGCATACATATACATGCTTGATAGTTTTCCAATTGTTGGCGACTCGATAAACAAATTCAAACTTTGCGATTGATCAATGAAGGCACCACGGCCAGCGGCCATATCAATAAGTGCTTTCATTGGAACTTCCCAAACTGTGCGGAAAAGATTTCTGATTTCTGCAGGAATAGTTCCGATATCTTGAATCGATCCTTCAGCAAGCTTAATATCTGTTCGAAGATCTTCAGTCCACATTCCCAAAGCTTTTAATTCGTTCACCAAGTACTTGTTAATCTGTAAAAATTCGCCAGACAAAGTTTCACGCTTAAACAAATTGCTAATCTGAGGTTCAGTTGCTTCGTAAGAACCCACGATACTTGCAATTGTCGCAGTCGGAGCAATCGCCAGTAACAATGAATTACGCAAACCTGTTTTCATCATTCGTTCACGAAGAGCCGCCCAACGTTTTTCGTCAGTTGGTTTAACTCCCCATAAATCAAACTGAAAAATTCCTTTAGCAGCTTTAGTTTCTGGGAAATTTGTGTGAGGACCGTGCTTTTCAGCCAATTCAACGCTTGTAACAAGAGCGTTGTAATAGATTTCTTCCTGAATTTTATTCGAAAGAGCTTTCGCTTTTTCGGAATCAAAAGGAAGTCTAAGCTGGAAGAATGCATCTTGCAGACCCATAATTCCAAGTCCTACGGGTCTCCACTTCATATTAGAAGTTTCAGCAGAATCA
>JANPPO010000221.1:0-2416 GCA_031428555.1 Bdellovibrionales bacterium
TTCCTGGATCTCCCTATGTATCGGTCGTTCGAGAAATTCATTATAATGGCTCTTTTATTGAAGATGCGAATCTTCGCATTGTCACTTTAGATAAAAACCGAAAGCCCGTTCGTTATTACGTTACTCACGTCAGAGACTTCATGTATTCACCTAGTCATGAAATCTCAGTTTCTATTTGGCAATATGACGTCGGCACTCCACAAAATGAGAAAATCGGCGAATTTTTATGGAATTCAAATAGCAACAACGGACGTCTTGTATCAACTTCTCAAGGTAATTTAGTCGAAGAACTATTCTTAACTAACTGTAATTCAGCTCAGTAATCTCACGTTCAATTAGTTTTCTGACTGAACAAACCGTGGCTCAGTCAGAAAACTGGTTCTGTTTTTGGAACTGGTGATTCGTTAGTTACCTAATCCTACTTCTCGAACCAGGTTCCCGAAATGATCGATTTCATCGCGCGGCCTTTTTCTACGAAATAGGTTCCGTTTACGCAGCGAACGCCTCCAGCGAGTTTTGGATCACAGCGCGGTCCTTGGTTATTTCGGATAATCATCTCGCAGCGGCCATTATGATATTTTTGTCCGATCAAAGTCGCGACGTGGCCAGCATTCATTTGAACGATCATATTGAAATTGAACTCGATGGCAAGTGGTCGGCCCTTGCCCAATGCTTCTTCGACACCTTTTTTAACTATTTCAGGGTTAACTTTATAATCTAAAACTTCTTCTGTTTCTTTCAGAGAACTTCTGCCGAAACTTCTCCAGTTTTCGTGCTTCATAGGAATTGCCTTTTCTCGGCAAGTCGAATCAAAAAGGGTAATTAATCTTTTAGGAGAACTTAATTCAGCCATTAGGGGTTCCAAACTTCTGACGAGTCCAACCAGCTTACTTTCATTTTCGCATTTGGGCTTCGTCGTGATTTTTTTAACATCAGCTGTAAATTCTATTATTTCTTCAGACATCTTCTTCCAATCAGAGTTGAGATGGCTTGTATCCTTTTCCTGGCAAATCGTTTTTGATTTTACTGCAAATATTGTTTGCTCAAGAAAACCACCAGAAGGATGCTCCGTCTTGTACTTTCTGTTCTTCTCGATTTCTGTTGGATGATTAAAGTAATGAGCCGCGATATCATATGGGGAAAGTTTGACTTCATGCAGATCCGACAAAATATCTGCTGCCGCAAATGCAAAACACCAATCCAATTTACTTTGATCAGAGTTATCGGGCATATGCTTAGTCGATGCTTCTAAAGTCGGACAGTCTTTTTTTTCAATTTTTGCCGACGCAATGATAGCCTCGAAAAAAACCGCAGCAAAAATAATAAACCGGATGAGCTTGAACCGCTGGATTAACATAAGTTAATTAGATCACAGTGCCGACTATACATCGCTGTTTACCGGTAAATCCGGGCCTAGGTGCGAGTTTCCGCCAAAAAAAACGGAAGCTATTGAGGCTTCCGTTTCTGCATGACAATTTTTCGTATATCGTAATTTACGTTGAAAGTTTGATCTTAACTGTTTCTAGCTTTGTTTTTTCAGTTTCGTGCTCAGTCTTGATTGTGTCGTTCTTGTATTTCATGTCATTTAAATCAGCTTTTTTATCTTTAAGCTGTTTTTCCAGTTTTTCTCTTTCAGCTTTTGTCTTTTTGATTTCTTCATTTAGACGCTTATTTTCAGAATCCATCTGCTGAATCTGCCCTTGAGCTTCTTGCTCTTCGCGTTGGAACTTTGAAATCTCTAAACGCATTTGACCTAACTCTTTTTCACGCTCAGCTTTTTCTTTTACATACTGACCACGGGTTTTACCTAGCTTGTCGTTCGCCTTTTCTTGAGCCTTCTTAGCGTCTTTGTATGAATCTTTTTGTCCTTCATACTGCTTCTTGAGCTGCTTCAGCTCGTCTTCCATTTTAGCAACTTCAGCCTGAGTCTGAGTTAACATGCCTTTTTGCTTTTCTTCTTCTGCTCTCATCATCGCTTGCTCTTTTTGTTGAGCGGCGATTTCGTTTTTCACTTTAGCTTTAGTTTGCTCTGATTGTGCTTGGGTTGCTTTTAACTGAGCCAAAGACTTTTGTGAACTCAATCTGGCTTGCGCTAACTTTTGTTCGCCCTGTTTTGATTCAAGCACAGCTTGATCAGCATCTTTTTGAGTCTTCTGCGCTTCGCTTTGAGCTTTCTCAGCTTCGTTATTGGCATCTTGCGCTTTGCCTTGAGTTTCTTTTGTCGCAGCTTCAGCTTTCTTGCGCTTTTCTACTGCATCGTCGCGAAGCTTGTTCGCTTGCTTTCTTTTTTCATTCGCTAATTTTATTTTTTCTTCTGATTCTTTTCTTAAAGCTTCAGCTTGAGCCATCTGCTTTTCTTGTTCAGCAGCTTCTTTTTTCATTTCAGCTAAGGTTCTTTCAGAATCAGCCTGTTCTT
>JANPPO010000222.1:0-7268 GCA_031428555.1 Bdellovibrionales bacterium
TCATCTTTTTCCGTTTGGTACTGAACATAAGTGTCGATAAATTCGCGGGACTTGTGTCTGAGTTTATCCATCGCGTTGGATTCAACAGCTTCGCGGAGCTCTTCGAGCTGCGCTTTAAGTTCGATCTCTTTGGATTTTTCGACTTGGATGTCTTCGCCTAGTTGATCTGCGAAATCCCAGATGATACTTTTAAATTCTTCTGACGAACGCTGGATGTAGGAATACTCGTCAACGCGGTAAGAAGAAAAAAATTGTCGAATCCGGAAAAGAAGTTTGTCGGCATCTGGGTAATCGGCTTTTAAGAGGCTCTTCGAATAATCGTCAAAAATCTCGCGAGTTTTGCGAACAGGGTGTTTATCAAAATCAAAAAGATTCTTGCTGTAAATGTCGAGTAGATAAAGAATCGTCGCACGCTCGTCTGAGATGTCATGCGATGCCGAATGATTGGAAGGCGAGTCTTCGTGCGAATTCGCACTCTCATGAGAACCATTGTTCTTAATCCCTAAATCAAACTGATCTGCAATTTTCTTAACCCATGACTTCATAAAGGTGACGCTCCACTTTGCTTGGCGGCCGGCGAGGCTCGACGATGCATAACACGACCAACTCTCTTATCGGTTTTTGGCGTGAATTCTTAAGTGTGAGCTGGACTATTGTCAGAGCCAAAACGCAAAAAGCCCAAGGTTTTAATCCTTGAGCTTTTTGAGTGGTTTTTATCTATAACTATTAAAGTGTGCAACTATCCATATCTCTTTTTAGAACTTCCCAAGCTGCTTTATCCAATTTTCCTGACTTCTTAAGGTCATACGTTGCGATAAGTGCGTTCTTAACAGCCGCCGGTAATAAATCTCCAGACTTAACATTCTTACCAGTTAAGGCTACCAACTGAACTAACTTAGCAGGAATTCTGCCATTTTCAGCATACTCATTAGATTTTGCTGCCATATCTAGAACTTTTAAAGCTAATTTGATATCTGATTTTTCTTCAGCTGTTAATTTAGTTACTTGGTTATTTTTACCTAAAACAGAGAAAATCTCAACAAGGCCATCAACGAACTGCTGTTCATCGGCTGTGCGAGTCGCCTTCTTTTGAAGGGCAATCGCATCGGATGCAAGTTCTGCTAAGATAGGTCGCTTATCCATCATTTCAGTTAAGAAGGGATTTTCAACTTTTAATACTGTTGAAATGTCTTTCATAAGCTGACTTCGCTGAGCTACAGAAAGCACATTCATTGCCGTTCCAGCCTGAGCCGTTACAGCCTCTTTAGCTTTTTCGCTTCTTACAACTTCTCTGCCTGGCTGAGCAGCCATAACAAATTGAGTCGTTACCAATAACATTGTCACTAACGCAGTTTTCTTCATAAGACCTCCATTTTGATCTTTTTCGTTTTCGTTAATTAATACTTCACAATTAATGCCATTATAAATTCCATTAAATCGCTCAAACCACTTTAATTTGCCCATGGTGTGCTACCCTTTTTGACAGTAGGCGCGCTTTTGTCACTCTTGTTCATAGTAGCCAAATAAGAGTCGTAGTTCTCGATAGCGCTATAGTTAGTAAGTAGAGTGTTTAAAAGATAACCAGTTAGGCTTTGTAGACCTTTTTCGATAGCTTCGATGCTGCTGCCTGCAAGTTGTTTTTGATATGCATCTAAAGGCAAACCATCAAATTCCTTTTTGTAGGCAACCAGAGATTCTTCAGCTTTCTCAACAGTCTTTCCGACCGGAATCTCAAATTGAGGCAGCTGGGCACGCTTCTTGTTATTTGAATCTTTAACGACCTTAACTCCTTTTAGAAGGTTGATAACGTCATTCAGAGCTGCAACAAACTCTTTCTGAGAATTCAAATCTGTTGTTGGAGGTCTATTCATAATATCAAGGATAGACTTTTTGCCATTTTCAAATTTTACCGACTTCTTATCGGCTGATAGCGACTTTTCAATTTCAGCCAAAACTAACAAATGGACATTTAATTCTTGTTGGTGGGACTCCAGTAGGCTTGTAGCTGCTAAAGTATTTTTATTTGGTAGGCTATTATTAGCGGCTTTCTCTTTGTCACTTGAAAGTCCTTCTGCTAATTCAGCTAGAAGGAACTGGTATTCGTTATCTAATCTAGAAAATAGCTTGCGCACTCCGTCTGTTATTGTCTTATCCCACCACTGAGGGAAGCCGGATTTGGCGTTCACTTCAAGGTTTTTATAATTTCCTATAAGCTCCATATTCACGGTCGAATTGATAAGATTCATAAAGGAAATAGGGTCTTGTTTTCCATCAATGAAAATTTTCGAAACGTAAAGCTGACTAAAAGGTACCACTTTTGAGGTGACAGGTAAGCACAGTGAAGTTCGCTTTGGCCCATTTAGCTGATAGTTTTCAGGCCACTGAACTTCAATTTTCTTTGCAGTAACCAATCTTGGAGGATTGAATTCAGGCTCGAAGCCTAATGACTCACTCAAAATATTTTTCGATCCTTCTTCTGGTCCACAAACCATCTGATATAAAAGATATTCTGGATATCTAGAAAATTGATACCCATTTTTATTTTTATTCTTAAGTTGTTCGAAGCTCTTTTGATTTTGTGTTGTATAAGCATACGGAATCAGCATTCCTTGACCTAACATAGGGTTCGGATCACCCAGATTGCTTCGAATAAATGTTAGAAGTTTTAGGCCATCACTATCAGCTCTCTTTGTATTAAGAACAGGGTCTGACAAACGATCAATTTCTTTATTTAAGTTTAACAGAGCAATGGCTATTTGCTTTTTGTCTTCAGACTTCAGTTGGCCTAGTAAAGTCGAAATGAAAACGAAAGTCTCTTTGCTAATGGAATTGACGGCACCGGCAATTTTGCTTTCAAGTACCAGTTGTCTTGCTTCATCTGCAATTTTCTCTTGTTCTTCTTCATCCTCAGTTTTGATAGCTTTTAAAGTCTCAAATTTTTTCAACCGCTCTTTGTAAAGCTTATTTTGAAGTTCTTTATCCGCACGCTTTTCCATGTTGCCGAAACTTAAATAAGGTGTAAGGCGGTCTACAATATAATTTATCTGATTCATCTGGAACTTTTCCATCTGATCTGGATAATTTAAGTATAAGCTAGTTTCTGTAGCGCAGGTTTTATTATCTTCTTCTATTTGCTTCTTCTTTTCTGCGTCCAAAATATCGCTTGTATCAACGCATTCAGCATGACCACGTGGTCTTACTCCGTAAAGAGGTGCTTGGCGGAAAGGCAGATTCTGCCCTAAATACACGTCAGAACCTTGGATGCCCGCTGAAGAGTTTCGCTTAACTTGCTGGTTGAATGATTTAAAAAGTTCGGTCGCATAAAAACTGTAAAACTTTTCCGCGGCGGCAAGTTCTTGGATTAATTTAGTTGTGATTTGAGTCCATGATAGAATTCCTGTGAAAAAGCGTGAGTGATTCTGTGCGCGCCACATCGTCATTTGATTACCTAAATCTTCAATTTGGGTGAAGAAGTTCAGATTGCTATCGCATTCTTTATCAAAATATTCTTTCATAGAGTTACATTTCATATTCGTTGAATCGAATTTCCAATTTTGAGTCTGCATAAGTTCGAATGATTTTTTGAGATTTTCATCAGTTCGATTAACTAGTCCGGCGCGCCAGATCTGAGCCCAAGCTTTTGTAATGACTGGCATGATCGCATGATCAATCATTAGAAAGCCTGCTGTTTGTAGAAGCGCTGAGGTAGCCGCGCCGATTGTGATCCCATTAAAAATCCAACCAGCAGGTGTAATTCGAGCAGCTGCAATCACACCTTTTACACTGATGACTTTGGCAGCTCCTGCTTTAGCCATTTGAAAAACAGTTTTTGCTGCGAGTTTCTTTCCATACGGTGTAGCCGCAATATACGAACCGACTTTTCCTGCAAGCTTGCCAGCTGTGCCTACGTGAGTTTGTACAAAAGATGCGCCCTTAACAGACAATCCCAAAGAAATGATCATAGGCAAGTATTGTTCAACTTTGTTTTCAAAGTTAAAAAATTGTTTTTGAGCTTCGTCACAAGGATCAGCTTTTTTGCCATTCCCAGTTGCCTGCGCCATTTGCTTAAGAAAATTATCTTGCGCAGATGCGCCCATTATACTCTTTGCACATACCGATAGGGTCTGAACAACTTCTGCAGTTAAACTAGAAAAAAGCATACCGCCGAACATTCCAATGTAGGGCATGGCAACTCGCAATGATTGAGTCATACGGGGTGTACCTTGATAATGTTTAGAAATCACATCAGTCGTCAAACCACTGAAACCCATGAATGTATAAAATGAAAAGTTAGCAATAGGATCCTTCATTGTCTCAATTTGGTGTAGCATTCCGAGTGGATTAGAATGGTAGTCGAACATAAGCTGTTTATAAACCATTGCACCCAGAACTACCGAAAACAGAACCGTCTGAGCTGGAAAGCCATGAATGCTTGTAGAAAATGGACGCGCAAAAGCGTTGAAAGCTATTTTTGCATAGCCTTGTGATTTGAGCCCATACTGACGGTAAATTTCATTTTGAAATTCACGGGGTAAGCGATGGTAGTATTCTAAAACGAAATAGTCGTTCGCTAGTTCACGTTTGAGCCAATGAATATCAGCATTTTTTGGAATATAATTTTTGTAGAAGTTTTCTGGAAGAGATAAAAAATGGCGGATAAAGTCTACTTGGCGTTTTACTTCTTTTTCCTGAGCATTCATTTCAAAACGTAAAGTTGAAATATCTTTGCGCTCGGATGGATCATCCTTAAATTCCATGTAAGCTTTTTCACCATTAGTATCGGCAACTTCCCAAATAACTGATTTTTTCGATTTATCTTTAAGCGCCGTAACGGGAACAAGCGCATATGATGTTTCAGATTTAGAACCGGCGCCAGACGTTTGCGATTGGCCGTGAGCTTGAGGAGTTAGGGCCACAAATCCATGGATAAAGGCCAATGTGAGGCAAGTTAATCTAAGTGAAGCCCGCTTGATTGTTTTCATCATACAGAACTTATATTCAAGGATTATGCCGCTTTAGAATGCCGGGTAGGTTCTAAGATGAACCAGAATAACGCACTTTTGTGGTTCGGATTGAGATCAAGCGCAAAATTGCTAACATACGATCATTCTAAAAAAGCTAGTCTCAAATTGGAACATCTGTCGTTTTGGTGAAGTCGTTGATCAACTTGTATTTATATGCCAAGGTCAAAAAATGCTTCATTTGCCCGAACTTATTCAGGACCTCGGTTTTATCTTAATTGCGGCAGCGGTTGTAAGCTTGATATTCAAAAGATTTAAACAACCCGTCGTTTTAGGTTATCTGATCGCTGGAATTATTGTGGGCCCTCACGTGTCAATTACTCCAACTGTAGTTGAAGGGGACAGTCTCAAAATCTGGGCTGAAATTGGAGTCATCTTTTTACTTTTCGGCTTGGGATTAGAGTTCAGCTTTAAAAAACTAGCGAAAGTGGGAGTCAGCGTTTCCATCACCGCCGTTTTTGAAATCATCTTCATGATTGGTCTTGGTTTTTTAGCTGGCTTATCCTTGGGCTGGTCGACAATGGACAGTTTGTTCCTGGGGGGAATTCTTTCAATATCATCAACTACGATTATCGTCAGAGCTTTCGACGAGCTCAATCTGAAAAGCCGAAGGTTTGTTAAAGTTGTCTTTGGAGTTCTGATAGTTGAAGATTTAGTTGCCGTCTTGCTTCTGGTTTTACTTTCGACTGTTGCGGTTACAAGAAGCTTTTCGGGTGGTGAACTTGTCTTGTCGGCTTTAAAATTGATGTTCTTTGTTATTATCTGGTTTGTTTTAGGAATTTATTCTCTTCCTACATTCTTGCAAAAAATTCGAAAACATTTAAATGATGAAACAACTTTAATTGTGGCGCTTGGCCTGTGTCTTTTGATGGTGATCGTTGCAACCAAAACTGGCTTTTCAGCGGCCTTAGGCGCCTTCGTAATGGGTTCAATTTTAGCTGAAACTCGCGACGGAAAGACGATCGAGCATCTTTTAAATCCTGTTAAGAATCTTTTTGCTGCCATCTTTTTTGTATCAGTCGGTATGTTGATCGATCCAGCTGTGTTAAAAAGTCATTTCGGTGTGATTATCTTTTTAACTGTCATTACGATCGTAGGAAAACTGGTGAGCACAACTTTAGGTGCTTTGATTTCAGGCCAAAGCCTTAGGCATTCAGTTCAAGCGGGGATGAGTCTTGCCCAAATTGGAGAGTTCTCTTTTATTATTGCGACTTTAGGTCTCACTTTGAAAGTGACAAGTGATATTCTTTACCCAATCGCAGTTGCGATTTCGGGTATCACAACTTTTACAACACCATACCTGATCCGGTTATCTGATCCGTTGTGCGCGTGGATCGAAAAAGTTTTACCTCCTGATCTGAAATTGAGGCTAGAAAGATATCAATCGAATGTCTCCAGCTCCGCCAGTGGTCGAACGCAAAGTTACTGGAGTCTGAATGGCACCAAAATTATTTTGAATGCAGTCATCGTTTTAGGCCTAGTCTATTTCACAAGAAAATATATTTCACCAATTGTGTTCGAGAGATTCGGGGAAAGTACGCTGGTCTTTTTCTTAACTACTTCGACCGTCTTGTTAATCTCAGCGCCATTTCTTTGGGCTTTAGCAATTAGCCAAAGCGCTTATCATAGTAAAAATACGCTGCGTTCTGTTGAAACATTTTTTTCATTATTTAGAATGGCTTTGGGTGTGACTATTGTAGGGTTTATTATCTGGCAGTTTATTCCATTCCAGGGTGTAGCTAATATTTTTGTTTTTATCCTCTTTGTCTTAAGTTTTGCATTTATGAAACTAGCCAAGCCTGTTTATGTCCGAATGGAAAAAATCTTTATTTCAAATTTGGATGATCGGCAGAAGAGCACTCATTCTCATCGTCCGCAATTAGCTCCATGGGACGCAGCACTTGCAGAATATGTCCTATCTCCGGAATCTGATTTAGTGGCGAAGACTCTTCGAGAATGTTCTTTAAAAGAAAGATTTGGAGTCACGATCACATTGATCGAGCGTGGAAATAAACGAATCATTGCACCCAGTCGGGATGAATTCTTATTCCCGTACGACCGCTTGTTTTTAATCGGAACTGACGAGCAACTTGCAAAAGCTGTCGAAGTGATTGAAGTCAAAGAGGAGATCAAAAGCTCCGAAGCCTTGGACGTTTATGGACTCGAGCCAATTCTACTCTCGGATAAGTCGCTGTATCGCGGGCGAACTATTCGGGACTCTGGCCTCAGAGAAAAAGTAAATGGCCT
>JANPPO010000223.1:0-6670 GCA_031428555.1 Bdellovibrionales bacterium
TGCCTCTATGGTTAAAGAACTGCGCGAAAAAACTAGCGCAGGAATGATGGATTGCAAAAAGGCTTTGGAAGAAACTCAAGGTGATTTCGAAGCTGCAATCGAATGGTTACGTAAAAAAGGTCTTTCGAACGCTGCTAAAAAAGCAGGTCGAATCGCAGCTGAAGGCGCTGTCTTTGCACAAGTGCAAAACAACGTTGGAATCGTGGTTGAAGTTAACTCTGAAACTGATTTCGTTGCTCGTAATGATGGCTTCCGCGCATTTGTTAAGAATGTTGCTGATCATATCGTTTCTTCTAAAGCGACTGGCGAATTGTTAGATCAGCCTTACCACAAGAATAGTTCTCAAAAAGTTTCTGATCTTTTAAAGGAAAACATTGCTTCAATCGGTGAAAACTTAGTGATCCGCCGTTCTGAAAAGTACGAAGGAACTGCAACTACTTTAGTTCACACATACATTCACGGTGAAGGCAAAATCGGCGTTCTTTTAGAAGTAACTGGTGATGCTAAATCTGACGCTGCAAGAAATTGCGCTCAAGATGTGGCTCTTCACATTGCTGCTATGAACCCAATGGCTATTTCAGGTGATCAACTTCCAGCAGCAGTTATTGCTAAGGAAAAAGAAATCTTGAAAGCTAAGGCTCTAGAGCAAGGGAAAAAACCTGAAATGCTTGATAAGATCGTAGAAGGTCAAATCCGCAAATTCATGGCTGAAAGTTGTTTACTTGATCAGGCTTTCGTTAAAAATCAAGACATCAAGGTTTCTGAACACTTAAAAACTGTTGGCGGTTTGACTGTTAAGCGCTTTGCTCGTTTTGAGTTGGGCGAAGGCATTGAAAAGAAAAAAGATGATTTCGCTGCAGAAGTTGCTGCTCAGACAGCTGCTGCAATGAAGGGACACTAATTACGTGAGTAAGGGACCTTACCAACGTATATTACTTAAATTAAGTGGTGAAGCTTTGGCTGGGCAACAAGGCCAAGGCATCAACCCTTTAGTTATTCAGCAAATCGCACAAGATGTTGCTGAAGCTCATAGATCTGGTGTGCAACTTGGAATCGTGATTGGTGGCGGAAATATCTTTAGAGGTGTTTCTGCTTCCGCTCAAGGAATGGACCGCGCTAGTTCTGATTATATGGGAATGCTTGCAACAGTTATTAATGCTCTTGCACTTCAAGATGCTCTCGAAAAAGAAAATGTTCCGACTCGTGTTCAGTCAGCTATCGCAATGGCTGAAATTGCAGAACCCTACATTCGTCGAAAAGCGATCAGACACTTGGAAAAGGGTCGTATTGTGATCTTTGGCGCGGGTACTGGAAATCCTTATTTTACGACTGACACGGCCGCAAGTCTTCGCGCTATGGAAATTAACGCCCAGATCATTATGAAGGCGACAAAAGTTGACGGCATTTATGATATGGATCCAGTTAAGCACCCAGAAGCTAAGAAGTTTGATACTATCAGCTATATGGATGTGTTAAATCGTGGGCTTCAAGTTATGGACTCGACGGCAATCAGTTTATGTATGGATCACAAACTTCCTATTTTAACATTTGATTTGATGAAAAAAGGCAACATACTGAGAGCCACTAAAGGCGACGCAATCGGAACTCTTGTTCAGTAAGGGGTCAACATGGTTGATACAGTAAAAAAAGCAACTCAAGACAAAATGGCTAAGGCTATCGCAGCACTTGGCGAAGAATTCAAAAAAGTAAGAACCGGCCGCGCACAGGTTTCGATGTTAGATAACGTTCGCGTTAACTATTATGGAAATATGTCTCCACTTAGCCAGGTCGCTTCAATCTCTACTCCTGATGCAAAATCTTTTTCGATCGCACCTTGGGAATCTTCAATCTTAAAAGAGATCGAACAGGCAATTGTAAAGTCGGACTTAGGCATGGCACCTATTAACGACGGAAAAATCATTCGCTTAAAGGTTCCTGATTTAACAGAGGAACGAAGAAAAGATTTAGCTAAACAGGTAAATAAAATCGCAGAAGAATCAAGAGTCGCAATTCGTATGGCTCGAAGAGATGCGAATGAAGCTTTGAAAAAAGCTGCTAAAGATAAAGCGATCAGCGAAGATGAAAACAAACGCGCCGAAGCTGATATCCAAAAGCTAACTGATGACTCAATTAAAATGGTTGATAAACTCACTAAAGAAAAAGAACAAAGCATTTTAACTATTTGATTAGCTGGAAGCGAGCCTATATTTGATGCGTTTACCTACACATCTTGCAATTATTATGGACGGAAATGGACGCTGGGCCCAGCAACGCGGCCATCAGCGTGCCTACGGCCATATTAAAGGCACTCGTGTAGCAAAGACCATCATTCAAGAATGTGCCCGCAAAGGAATTAAAAATTTAACTCTCTATGCTTTTAGTACGGAAAATTGGCTACGCCCTAAAGCAGAAGTTACGATTTTGATGAAAATTTTGAAGAAGTACTTAAAGAAGGAAACTCAGAATTTAATTAAAGAAAATATCCGCTTTGAAACTATTGGTGATCAGTCTCAACTTCCGGGTGATGTGCTTGAAGCGATTGAGCACTCGCAAAAGGCGACGCAAAATTGTACTGGAATGAAGTTGGTTTTTGCTCTTAGTTATGGATCTCGCCAGGAAATGACTTCTGCAGTTCGCAATATGGCCGAGTTAGTTGAAAAAGGCAGTCTTAAAGCCTCAGAAATTACAGCAGAAAAAATTTCTGCTTTTCTTCAGACGAATGAGACTCCTGATCCTGATCTTATTTTACGAACAAGCGGCGAAATGCGCTTATCAAACTTTCTTCTCTGGCAGGCAGCTTACAGTGAGTTTTGCTTTTCCACAAAGCTTTGGCCGGAGTTCACAGTTGAAGATCTGGCTGTAGTCCTAAAAGATTTTAATAGTCGCGAACGCAGATTTGGCCAAATTAAAACTATGGAAACTCATGAGCAGTTTACGAACTAGAATTATCTCTGCAGTTATTGCAATAGGCATTATCCTGGCACTTTTCTATTTCTGGAATGTCACTGGCTTAAAAATTGTTGTGGTCTTTGCTGCGCTCGCGGGCGCACGTGAATTAACGCGCTTCCTATTTGCTGGTATTACCAAGACTCATTTAAGTTATTTATTTTATACTTTTAATCTTCTTATTTTCGCTTTGTCGAGCTGGAGACCACTTTATTCTGGCTTAATTTACTCTTTCTTTTTTGTCTGTTTCTGCGTTTTCAGCATTAGTATTTCTAGAAGAAGTAGCGAACTGAATACGGTTGCTGCCATCCAGGCTAAAGCTGCGCTTGGTTTCTTTTATGTAGGATTACTTCCTGCTTTTGCTTATCAGATTTTGGATTTGCCCCAAGGTCTCTACTGGTTTTTTACTCTACTCTGTGTGGTTTTCGCAGGCGACATTGGCGCCTTCGCAGTTGGCATTGGTTTCGGGCAGAAAAAAATTATGCCTAATATCTCTCCTAAAAAAACATTCGAGGGTGCTGTTGGTGGCTTGATTTTTTCTTTTCTCGCAGGACTTTCGTGCAGTTTCTTTTTCCCAGAAATCTCTAAATTTTCATTTTGTATTCTCAGTATTGCGACCGGCGTTATCGCCCAGTTCGGAGATTATTTCGAATCTCTCTTGAAGCGCGTTGCGAATGTGAAGGATTCCGGGGGGTTAATGCCTGGACACGGTGGGGTTTTAGACCGCATCGATGGCGTTTTATTCGCCTGTCCAATTTTTCTACTAGGCGCCATAGTTCTTGAAAAACTGATTTAGGCCTATGACAATGGTTCTATGGAATTACTGTATATAGCATTAAATTTTCTATCATCAAAAGCCGTACCATTCGTCATCCTTTTGGGCATCTTAGTTTTTGTCCACGAGCTTGGCCACTTCCTAGTTGCAAGATACAACGGCGTTCGCGTCGAAGTTTTTAGCTTGGGTTTCGGCAAAAAACTATTCCAATGGAAAAGAGGCGACACAGTTTACTGTCTTTCGCTAATACCGTTGGGTGGTTACGTTAAAATGTTTGGCGAACAACCAGGCGATTCAATTTCTGCGGAAGATAAAGCGGTTTCGTTTACTCATAAAACAGTGAAGCAAAGAATTTCAATTGTCCTTGCGGGACCCTTGATGAATTTATTTTTTGCTATCTTACTTTTCGCCATGGTTGCGGCTGTTGGCGAAGATCGTAAGCCTGCAATTTTAGGTGATATCGAAATCACTTCTTCAGCATTTGAAATGGGATTTAGACCCGGAGATCAGATCAGCAAAGTTGCCGGCCAATCAGTGACGACTTGGGATGAACTTCAAGATAGGCTTAATACTTTAAAGGATCAGGAAGTTCCGTTCGAAATTTTAACAAAACAAAATCCTGAGCCAAAAATCATCACGGCTAAAGTTGCTTCAGTTCCAAATCCGAACCCATTAGCACTTTCTAAAATGGCTGGCTCGATTGAAGGCTTTCAGTATTATTCAATTGGCTCGATGATTGCGATTACTAAAGGTTCGTTGCTTGATTCCTTGGGAATTAAAACTGGTGATATGATCAAGTCGATCAATGGTCAGCCCGTTCAATTCTGGAGAGAAGTTCAACAATTTGAAAAAACCATTCAGGCGAATTCTCAATTAAATCTAGTTTTTGAGCGCGCCGATTCTTTAGGTTCCGAGAAAACTGAAGTTCTGACTGTAAATGTTCAAGTACCGAAAACTGCAAGTCTTGCTAGTGTTGGAATAGAACATTCAGATCTTTATCTTGCTAAGGTTTTTGATAATTCTCCTGCGCAAAAAGCAGGTTTAAAGGAATCTGATAAGCTTGTAGCAATTAATGGTTTTGTTTTAAAGGGCTGGGAAGACGTCATTAAAACAATCAAACAGTATGCTCCGGATACTGGAAGTGTAAAGGTCACGGTTCTTCGGGATGGTCAGACTTCTGACCTTACGATCACTCCTCAAATGACAAGTCACATGAACAGCTCTGGAAAAGAAGAAAAGCGCTATACAATTGGAATTGTACCAATGATCGCGATGGCTTCTGAAAAATCATTACTTGTTCGCACACTTAATCCAATTTCTGCAGTTGGAACTGGAATCAAAAAGTCATACGAAATGACTGTCATGACTTTAATGAGTTTCGTTAGACTTATTTCTGGTGAGATTTCCCCTAAAAATGTAGGCGGAGTCCTTTCAATTGGTCAGGCAGCAAGTGAATCGTTTAAAGCTGGTGCGAATTATTTCCTTCAAATGATGGGAGTTATTTCGATCAGTCTTTTCGTTCTAAACTTGCTTCCAATACCAGTTCTAGATGGTGGCCATATTTTATTTTACACAATCGAGCTTATTAAAGGCTCACCCGTTGGCATCCGTAAGATGGAATTAGCTCAACAAGTGGGACTTGTTTTATTAATGAGTCTTATGCTTTTCGCCTTATTTAATGATGTTAATAGGGTGTTTTTCGGTTCATATTAAGCAAAGTGAAAATATTAGCGTTTGAATCGAGTACGAAGTTAGGAAGTGTGGCCCTCATACAAGATGGGGTCTGCACAAACTCTCGAAAATCAGCTACTCAAAGATCTCATTCGGAAGTTCTTCATCAGTTCGTTTTTGAAATTTTAAATGAAGCCAAATTAAAATTAGTAGATGTTGATTTCTATGCGGCCGGCTGTGGCCCGGGAAGTTTCACTGGAATTCGAGTTTCGCTTAATACGGCGAAAGCTTTTGCTTACGCTTTTCAAAAACCGATGATCGAAGTTGATTCACTTCGGAACTTGGCTGAGCTCAACAAAGGTCTAGTAGGCCTTGCTGGATCTGGAAAACAAACTAATTCAAAAATCCTATGTTTAATCAATGCTTACAAAAACATGAGCTATTTCGCGATCTATGACGTTGGTCCTGACAACCAGATCAAAGTCTTGCAGGAACCAGGTGTCATCCCAATGAAAGATATCAAAACTTTATTGAAAGACCCCATTTTGACTGTTGGAGATGGTTTTTTAACTTATGAAAGTTTTTTGCCAGAAAATATTCGCTCTCAGATGTTAAGACCAGAAGGCATTGTTGATGATCCTTCTTCGGAAAGTTTAGGCCATGTTGCCTATGAAAACATTCAGAAGGGCTTAACTTTAGACTGGAAATCAACAAAACCCCTTTATATTCGCTACTCTGAAGCCGAAGAGACAAAACGAGGGATCGTTTGGTCGCCTCTCGACTTCAAGGAGTAGTGAAGTGGCTCTACAAGATAGTTCAAATTTAGATGTAGTTGAAAAAGCTGAGCCTTGCGTTTGGGGTGTTTCGTCAGGAAAAGGTGGAGTTGGAAAAACGTTTATCGCAACGTCGGTTGCGCTTACTCTTTCTAAACTTGGACACAATGTTGTGCTAGTAGATTTTGATCTTACGGGCGCTAACTCTCATACTGCATTGGGTGTTGATCCTTCTCACTTAAGCCTTCGCCATTATTTTGAATCTCAAAAGTCTTTACCTGAAGTAGTTTTAAATACTCCTTACCCACATTTACAATACGTTCAAGGTTTCTGGGATTCTTGGTCTCCGGTTCACCTTTCAACGGGTGATATTGATAAGTTTTGGACAGACCTTAAGAACCTTAAAGCTGATTATATTTTAATCGATTTAGGCACGGGATCTTATGCCCATCATCTTGATATTTTCAAACGTTGTGATGAAAAGTTTCTGATTTCAAATCCAGAA
>JANPPO010000224.1:0-2148 GCA_031428555.1 Bdellovibrionales bacterium
ATGGCCCATTGCTACTCTACTTTTGCTAAGATTCTTTGTACACGTCAAGGTATGTGTTAGAAACTAGAATATGTCATTAGGCTCAATAGTCGTTATCGACGACGATACAGAAATGCGTTCCATGGTTACTGATCACCTTAAACGCGAAGGTTATCAGGTTAAAAATTTCGGCAGTAGCTTGGATGCGATAAAATTTCTATCATCACAAGATTTGGAAGCTCTAAGTACAGAGCTTGTCCTGACTGACTTAAGAATGCCAGAACTTGACGGGCTTGACGTCCTTCAACAAATACGAAGATTACCTAATCAATTTCCCGTTATTATCATGACGGCCTTTGCGACAGTCGATACCGCCGTCGAGGGCTTAAGAAAAGGTGCATTTGATTATTTAACAAAACCCTTCAAGTTAGCCGAGCTTACCTTAACAATTGAAAGAGCCCTGGCTTTTTACCGACTTAAAATTCAAAATCAGGCACTGACTTCGGAAATTAAAAAAACCTGGAACCGCCAGAGTATTGTTGGTAAAAGCTCAGCGATTCAAAGTGTTTTTGACATTATTGATCGAGTGGGACCTTCTGCGACAAATATTTTAATTACGGGCGAAAGCGGTACTGGTAAAGAAGTAGTCGCAAGAGCTTTGCACAATTGCGGCCCACGCTCGGCTAAATCATTTATTGCGATTAACTGCACGGCCATTCCTGAAAGTTTGATGGAGTCTGAATTATTTGGCCACGCTAAGGGCTCATTCACTGGTGCTATATCAGATAAAAAAGGTCTTTTTGAAGAAGCTCAAGGTGGAACCATCTTTCTAGATGAAATTGGTGATATGGACATGGGTCTTCAAGCAAAGCTTTTACGGGTTTTACAGGAAAGAACGATTAAACCAGTTGGTAGTAATCAATTTAAAACGATTGATGTCAGGGTTATTGCGGCAACTCATAAAGATCTTAAAAAAGCGATAGCCAATCAGACTTTTCGAGAAGATCTTTATTACCGATTATCTGTTATTCCGATTGTAATCCCACCGCTAAGACATCGACCGGAAGATATTCCGCTCTTAGCTCATCACTTTTTACGCAAGTATTCTGCATTAAATAATGGGAAGAATGTGTCGCTGACCCAAGAGGCTTTGAGAAAGTTGATAAGTTTCACCTGGCCTGGAAACGTTCGCGAACTTGAAAATATGATTGAAAGAGTTGTCGTGATGTCTCGTTCGACAGAGATTGATGCGGCAGATATTCCGAATTCAGATCAATCTTCTTCTGAACAATTTTTCGGGAATGCGACAAATGATTTTCCAACATTAGAGCAACTTGAAAAAAGATACATAGAACTTATCCTTGAAAAGGCTGGCGGTAAAAAAGAAAAAGCTGCGCAAATTTTAGGAATCAATCGTCGGACACTTTATCGCAAAGAAAAAGATTACGGATTTGTGACAGATCCTGCCGAAGACTCTTTAGATGAAAATTAATTTGACACTTAAGGTTCTAAAATCTGGATTGTCTTTTGAATTTGTTTTTCACCTGCTTGAATAATAAGATCTACAGATTGATTCTTTAACTGCCCTTGTGAGATTTCAATAAAAAGCGGAATATCTCTTTTAGCCTGTGCTTTAATAACAATGGGATTTTCCGGAAGGATAAGCTTTAGTTCAGGTTGACTAGCGCTGACTAAAAACTTTAAATCTTCTTTTCTGTCGTTCTCTAATCGGATCAGAAAGTGATTCTGCACTTTATTCATTCCACTCTCGATTCGAATTATATAGGGCACATCCCGGGCCCTTAAAACTTCAACTCGGAATGGAGTTCGGTTTAGCAATGAAATTGTAAGACCTAAAATAGAAAAAACTAGGACGGCCGAGTATAGAACAACCCGCAATCTAAACCATTTTACAGGTTTATCGGTTAAGGCTTTGTACCGAATTAGGCCTTTAGGTTTTTTGACTTTCACCATAATTTCATCACAGGCATCGATGCAGGCTGTGCAGCCAATACATTCCATCTGAATTCCGTTTCGGATATCGATACCAGTTGGACAGACTTGCACGCATCTATTACAGGAAACGCAGTCCCCGCCTTTGGCAACTTCTCCTTTGCGGGGTTCTCCTCTTTTTTCGTCGTACATCACTGTCACAGAATTTGAGTCCAT
>JANPPO010000225.1:0-4246 GCA_031428555.1 Bdellovibrionales bacterium
GTGAAAGCTTCGATCACAAAGAATTTAAAAAAGAATGGCTGTGTTTTAACGAAGTGGGATGTGAAAAATAAAAACATCGATGCGGCTTTATCTTGTGATAGCGATGATCTTGTCGCGACTGGAACAATCAAAGGAAGTTACACTGTTAGCAGCTATAAACTCGATGGCGAAGCCAAAGGGACTTATAAGAAGATGCTTCCTGCTTCTGCAGTCATCGAACTTCGTGGCGAGTGGCTCAAAGCCTGCGAACCCGAAGTAAAAAAATAACTTATCTCATTTTTTCTTTTAGAACGTCTGAAAAATTTTTCTTGATTTCTTGAGATGGAGATCTCTTGAAGTTTTGATCTCTCCAATCAACATCTGAATTATTCGAAGTTGTTGATTTAGATTTATGCGAAGCTTTTGCGTCTTTGTACTCTTTGATTCCGTGCTGGACTTGTGTCGATGAGTTCATACATCCTCCATGATGTTGCAATCGATTTCACTTGCTTACATAGAGAGCAAACAAAATACCAACTCAGTTTCAATGCTATGCGTTTTAAGAAATTGTCATGGTCACTTTGGCCCCAAAGTGGATGGCACGAAGCTCGCAATAGTCCCATAGCGGAGGTACCATGAAATCACTTATACTACTTTTTGTTGCACTCACTTCAACTTTAGCCCAGGCGCAGTTTGACTATCGTCCAGAGCGTCCCGGCAGAGACCGCGATCGCGGCCGAGGAGAACGTCCTATCAGACCCGAGCGTCCGATTCGACCAGAACGACCTATTCGCCCAGATCCAGATCATGGCCACCATCTTGTGCTTTATTCTTTGGGGTCATTACGGACTAACAAACTCATCTCGCAGAGCCACATTCTTTCTGTTCCTCACAGAATGGACCGGGTTCAACATGTTGAGCTTATCGGCTTAAGAGGCAGCGCAGAAATTGAATCAGTTGAAGTCATGTACGGAAACGGTCAATCAGAAGAGCTTCGTGAACTTCGCGGCTCATTACGTGACGGCGAAAGAGTTGTCGCTCGAATTCGCGATCGTTTTATAACTGAAATTCGCGTCATCGCGACTTCAGGATTAATCGGATCACGCGGTGAAGTACAAGTTAACATCGGCGTTCTGCAGTAATCTCTTTGTTCAGTTCATAAAAAACACATAAAAAAAGGAGCACTTAAATTAAGTGCTCCTTTTTTTATTTTCAAACGAAGGTTTGAAGACTACTCCTGAACAGTAATCCAAACCCAGTCGATGCCGTGCTGGCGAACTAAACGATTGAAGCGGTAAGCATTGTCTGGGTGAAGACGAATACAACCGTGAGAGGCTTTCGTTCCTAGATGTTTCCAATTCGACTCAGCAGTTCCGTGAATTGCAAAACCATCGCGGATAAAAACAGCGTACGGCATGTTGCCTAAGCCTCTGTAACCTTGGCTTGGGAATCGGCTTGAAGTGTATTTATCGTAAATGCGTCCGTTCGGGTGCTTGTCCAAATTCGGAGTTGAGTTACCCTTACCAGTTGATACCGGCCACTGTGCAGTGACTTCTCCATTCTCGTAGAGATAAAGCATTTGGCGCGATCTTACGACCTGTACCCAGACTGGACATTCACGACGAACGCAAGTCTCAACTTTTTGAGCTTTCTGCTTCTTGATTGTTTTTCTTTTTGTAACTCCGAAAATATCAAAGCCAAAAGATTCTAGCTCTGTCTCTTCTTCTTCTTCTAAGTGAGGGCTCATGCCCGTCGCTTGTTCGTAGTCTTGATCCATTTGTTCTAAAATTGATTCGATGTTGGGGTCGTTTGGATCGAGCTCGTCCATCATATTTGATTCAGTTTCTGAATCTGGCATATCTGATTCAGTTTCTGAAGCTGCAGCATCTGTGATGAAGACGCTTTGAGAATCGCTTGATAAAGCTGTTGCTGAAAAACCTAAAACTATCGCTAAAGTTAAAAATCCGCGGATCCAAGTGTTGTACATAATGAGGTCTCCTGTTCAAAAACTATATTGGAATGAAACAGGTGACTGTTTAGGGGCAGGCTCCGTTCGAGGCAAGAAAATAGTTTTTAAGCCAATTTCCGCATCGAAACTAAAAATCAAAACTCCAGCTGAATCCTGTTAAAAGGGCACGAGGGCTCAAACTATCGAATTTAAAGAGGATTTTTAACCCCTCAACCGAATAAATTTTTCATTCAGAGAGGCTTTCATATTCTCAAAACCTCAATGAAATACCAGTGCTCATGCGGCAACTACTTTGACTAAAGACTTGGTCTAACTTGAGCTACGAATTGCCATTCAACAACATAAGTTCCAGAATACCTTATGAGAAATTTTATCTTCGTTTTCCTTATTGTCGCTGCTTATTTTGGTTTTAAAGAAGTTCGCAAATACAGAACCGCGACTCAGCCGTCCGCGACTGAGCAATCAAAAATTGTTTCTGAGTCATTGAAAGCTGGTGGCGCGCAGTTATCCAGTGCTGGAATCCCAACAAATTGTGTGGGTAAAGAAATTTGCATTACCGTGTTTGTTGCGCCTTGGTGTCCGGCATGTCATTATTCTGAACCAACATTTCACGCTTTTCAAAAATATCTTCCAAAAAATCGTCCCGAGATCGGATTCGGCGTTGTGATCGGCGCCTCAACTGCTGAAGAAAATGAAAAAAAGAAATCAGAGTTGGCGCCGGTTGAATCTTATGCAGACAACACCAATCAAATAATGAAGCTTCGACAAATTAATTCTTTCCCCACTTGGGTCATCACAAATGCAGAGGGAAAAGAAATTCACCGTCAGGGTGGAGGCATTCAAGTGACTCAAGAGGCACAAGTCGCCCAGGCCCTGGCTGCGATTATGGGAAAAAACTAAAAGCCCAAAGAGCCCGTGACTTCGCGGTCGCGACTGAAAATTGATTTATCAAAATTATTTAAAAGATCCTGCGTATTTTTATAAATCGCGATGGCATCTTTCAACTCTTCTTCTTTCCAACCACCAGAGGTCAAAGCAACGGTTCTAACTCCTGCGCGCTGGGCAGCTTTGATATCGTAGGGAGTATCGCCTAGCATAATTGATTCCTGCGGGGAAGCTTTTGCTTTTTTGAGCGCCTCAATCACAATATCGGGACTTGGTTTAGAACTTTCAGCATCGTCTGCAGAGGTTGCACAATTAATCAAATCGTCAATGCCAATCTGTTTTAAAAGTCCATCTAGGTCTTCTTTTCCAGCTGAGGTCGCAACAACTAATTTATATCCACTTAAAATCATTCTTTCGACGAGTTCTCGCGCAAATGGAAATGGCTTCAAGTAAGGTAAATACTTTTCTTTGAAAATTTCGCCCCTGCGATGAGCGATGTGTTCACCCCGTGAGCTTTCAGAAGAAACTCCAGTTAATTTTGGAAGCAAATGGTCTGTGCCCATTCCAATTAATCGGCGCACTTGTTGAAAATCAATATCGTAATCAAATTCGTGAAGTGCTTCAGCCCACGATGAGGCATGAGCGTCGTTGCTATCAAGCAAAGTTCCATCAAGATCTAATAAAATTGTTGTAAGCATGTGAAGCCTCCTGTGCGTGAGTAGTTAAGCAGATTCTATGCCAGAACGCTACCTCGCTCGACTAGCTTTGCAGAGATCTTGGGCATTGGCCTCGTCTCGGGCGGCTGAGACGCTGTCTGCTTTGCCTCGGACGTCTGGCTGGTCGAGGTTTGCTGTGCCGCCTCTGCAGACTTTAGCCTGATAGTCCCAACAACCTTTTTCGATATCTAAACATTTATTTATTTTACGATAATCTCGATCAAAACCTGCAGACGTCCACAGGAAAAATTCATAACTCGGAAAAAAAATAATCGCAGGTGCCGCTAAAGCCGCAATAAGAATTAAAATGATCGCTAAAAACTTCTTCAATGACTCCGCCGTCCGCCTCTATAACCTTGTGGGAATGCTAAATCTT
This sequence comes from Bdellovibrionales bacterium, assembly GCA_031428555.1. Taxonomy (GTDB): domain Bacteria; phylum Bdellovibrionota; class Bdellovibrionia; order Bdellovibrionales; family Bdellovibrionaceae. The sequence goes on from JANPPO010000225.1 coordinate 3,926, forward strand.
ATGTTTAGCATTCCCTATCCGACAATCGAAGTCTCTGAAAAATTTTTTATTTAAGCTGCAGCTAATTGTTGATCGTCTTGATCGCCATCCTGCTGCATTAAAGCAATGCGAATGCCAGGTAAGTCTTTGGTGCAAAGAAACAAGTGCTCGTATTTCGCGAATCCTTCAGACTTCTTTCATGAAATTCTTTTTATAGAGGCATGCCTCCTAACAGATTGAAGAGAAGTCGCTGGTAGACTTTTTTATTTTCCGCTTAACTAAGACTAACGAATAAAAAGTAGATGATTGTGAAATTTTAACTCTCGATCCGCTTTGGCCAAC
>JANPPO010000226.1:0-13646 GCA_031428555.1 Bdellovibrionales bacterium
GCTGCAACTAAAAAAGTCGTGATCGGAAAAGATACAAGACTGAGCGGATACATGATCGAACAAGCTTTATCGAGTGGCCTTAACTCGATGGGTGTTCAAGTTCAATTAGTGGGACCACTTCCGACTCCTGGGATTGGCTACTTAACAAGAACGATGCGTGCTTCTTGTGGAATCGTCATTTCCGCATCTCATAATCCATACATGGATAATGGAATTAAAATATTTGGTCCTGATGGTTATAAAATTCCAGAATCAGTTGAAAAAGAAATCGAACGCTTGGTTGCAGAAGAAGATTTAACAAAGCTTCTACCGCCTTCTAAAGAAGTTGGTAGAACAAGAAGGATTGACGATGCCCAAGGTCGTTATATCGTTTACGCAAAAAACACTTTCCCTCTTGAATACACTCTAGATGGCTTAAGAATTGTTTTAGATACAGCTCATGGTGCAGCTTACAAAGTAGCACCGGCAATCTTTGAAGAACTAGGTGCTGAAGTTTTCCAAATAGGGGATAGCCCCAATGGAACGAATATTAATGATAAGGTCGGGGCACTTTATCCTGCGAAACTTGCTGAAGCTGTTCGCGAATACCGCGCTGATGTTGGAATTAGTCTCGATGGCGACGCTGATCGAGTCATCATGTGCGACGAGACCGGCGAGATCGTCAACGGCGATCATATCTTGGGTCTTTGCGGACTTTCGCTGAAAGCAAAGGGCTTGTTAAAACACGACACCCTTGTCGTCACCCACATGAGCAATTTTGGTTTAGAAAAAAAGATGAAAGAAAACGGAATCAAAGTCGCTGTTGTTGGCGTCGGCGATAAGTACGTCGTTGAAGAAATGCGCAAAAAAGGTTTGAACTTAGGCGGAGAACAATCGGGCCACATCATTTTTGGCGACCACTCGACAACAGGTGATGGTTGCATTGCTGCGCTGGCAGTTCTAGCGGTCTTAAAAGAATCCGGCAAGAAGATGAGCGAACTCAGTGCCGGCATCGAAGAAGTGCCTCAAGTTTTAATCAACTGCCGTGTTAAAACCAGAAAAGATGTAAAAGATATCGCTGGCTATACTGAATTGATTCAAAAAATTGATGCAGAATTAAAAGGTGTGGGAAGAACTTTTATTCGCTTCTCTGGGACAGAGCCCGTGATTCGAATTTTAGTCGAAGGCCCCGATAAAGTAAAAATCAATCAATACGCTGAACAAATCGCAAGACTCTTAGAGCGCGAACTCAGTTAAGTAGGACTGTAAATGAAAATGCCCACGATGCATCAGCTCAAGGTAAAGGGTAAGAGATGAAAAATCGGATTCGATTAGGTGTAAATGTTGATCACGTTGCCACATTAAGACAAGTGCGAGGTGGAAAAACTGCGTACCCCAGTGTTTTAGAAATGGTGAATGAAAGTGTTCGGGCGGGTGCAGATCAAATCACGATTCACTTACGTGAAGACCAACGTCATATCCAACTTCATGACCTTGTGACTTTGTCACAAAAATGTTCCGTCGATCTGAATTTAGAAATGGCAGTGAATCCCCAAATGGTGAAAATTGCGAATAAGTTTAAACCAGAGTGGTGTTGTTTTGTTCCAGAAAAGCGTCAAGAGCTCACAACTGAAGGTGGCCTCGACGTGATTAAGAATAAAAAAAACATTCAAAGTGCGATCGAAAAACTTCAGGCGCGGGGTAGTGAAATTTCATTGTTTATTGCTCCAGATTTAAGCCAGGTGAAAGCTTCGTTTGAGGTAGGCGCAGATGCTATCGAATTTCATACCGGCCACTGGGTACTTTATAAAGGCGAAAAAAAGCAGCGCGAATGGAATCGCTTGAAAAAAGCAGCGCTGCTGGCTCATCAGTTGGGCCTTCGGGTTCATGCAGGCCATGGTCTTGATTATGTTCACTCTAAAAAAATCTCGAAGCTTCCTTTTTTAAAGGAAGTAAACATTGGGCATTTCCTAGTATGTGAAGCCTTAAAATCAGGACTTTACGCTTCAGTCAAAAAGATGGTTCAGACTTTAAAATGAAAACTTTGAAGATTGCAGATCTTAAAGCCTTTCAACAAATGGTGCATGCGGAAATTATTCCACTCGTAAAACCAAAAACTCTTTTTTTACTAACAGGCGATTTAGGTACAGGAAAGACAGAATTGATCAAGACAGTAGCGGCGCACTTTCAAATGAAAGACGTTCAGTCTCCTACTTTTGCATTTCATCATCGCTATCGAAGCGCAGACTTAGATCTTCACCATGTGGATCTTTATCGCTTAAAAAGTGAAGAGGATCTTGAAAGCACAGGATTTTGGGATCTGTTTGAAAACGAAAATGATGTTTTGTTTGTTGAATGGTCGAATCTTGTTCAGCCAGAGGCTTGGCCATGGGGCTGGAAACAAATTAAAATTGAGATTAAAAAAATTGATCAAAACGCCCGGGAAATTAATTTAGATGCTTAAGCGGCGTCTGTTTTTGCCCAATTCAGTTTCAGGCACATAGCATTTACAGAGCGCTCGAGATCTCTTAATACCGATAAACTATAAGTTGTCTTATTGCCCCAGCCCATCAAAATGCCAACAACAGCGTCGTCTTTTGTAAACGGCACAGCGGTCACATTGTCAGGAAGATTTCCTGAATTAACTTCTTTGAAAAATTTGTCTACGGTTTCGCTTTTAACAACATAGCCATGGTAAGACTTTTGAGTTTTCGAAACAATGGCAAGAAAACTATCTTTGATTAATGTATGCGGAGCTGGCGTTTCAGTTGCCACATATTCTGATGTCCAATACTTAACAATAGCCGTTTTATCTGTGTGATTAAATTCAACATAAAGCTGTTTTTCATAATGCTTTTTACACTCAGCAAAAACTTGCTTGATTGATTCTTCAGGCATCTCAATTTTTTCAGAAGTTGCAGAAGCAGACGCAGGTAACTTCATAGGAATCACTTGGGGCGTTGATTTTACCTCTGGAACTGTATCTTCTGAAACAGCAGGTTCAATACCAGGGGATGTTAAAATATCATCAAGTGAAGGCTCAGCTATTTTAATTTTTGGAACTTCCACAGTTGATTTAGCCGGAGGCGGTGACTTCGGATTCTGCGGAGGCATCGTGTAAGAAGAAATAGGTGTTGGTTCAGCTTTTGAGGGTTTATTTTCTTTTTTTGCCGAAAGAGAATTTGTCGTAGCCAGCTTCGGAGCTAATGTCACTCCGCTAAAACTAATTCCCGTATTTTGAGCTGATGTAGAAGGGACACTTGAATCAAAGCTGAAGCCCTCGGGCATGCCACTTTCTTCAGCGACGATTTCGCCTTCTTCGGAAATTTCAGCGTTTTCAGTTTGAAACTTGGACCAGTAAGCCAAAAGACCACTGACCGGTGCGAGTAAAAAAATCGGTTTTAACTCTTGAGGAAAATCTTCTGGCTTATGCAGACCAGCAACCAATAAGTGATCATCCCATTCCGCGATCGGTAGACATTCAGGTCCCCAGGCGTAAGCATCCTTCACTTTTTCAAAAATTTCTTTCGGAGCAGAGTGCGTTTGAAAGAATTTCATGTCGACAGAAGCTAACTCGAAGTTTTCTCGTGCCCATGCGAGATACTCTTGCTCTGGAATTTGCCGTTTAAGTAACGCATAGCCAAGCTCAGATAGCCCTTGGGCTTCCATGGGATCATATCCCGAGATTGGTTGTGTAAAATGGGCTTTCCAAGAAACATGACTCATACCTTGTTCTCATCGGTGTAAATAATGGAAATCCTGAAGATTTGCGCATAAGAACTGTCATAAACTAGACTTTTGGTGTAATAGTCACTCATTAAAAATCATATGAATTTCATCTACTTGGATCATAATGCGACAACTCCACTCTTGCCGGAAACTGAAAAGTTTGTGGTCTCAAACCTATCGACGTTCGGAAATCCATCTTCCATCCATTGGGCTGGCCGAAAATCAAAAGCCCTGATCAGAGAAGCTCGCAGTCATTTAAGTCAGTTTTTAAAAGTTTCACCACTCGAAATTATTTTCAACAGTGGTGCATCCGAGTCGAACAACACGATCATCAAAACAACTTTTCTACATTCAGCAAAAAAACATTTCATGTGTTCGATGGTGGAACATCCAAGTGTGATTAAGACCATGCAGTATATTCAAGGCTTGGGCGCCAAGGTTGATTTTATTCCGGTATCTCGAGATGGCGTAATTGATCTCGAATTTTACAAAAACCATCTTACAAAAGACACAGCTCTTGTTAGTGTCATGCTTGCTAATAATGAAACTGGAAATATTTTTCCGATTCAAAAAATGGCTCGTATGGCCCATGAAGTTGGGGCTCTCTTTCACACCGATGCGGTGCAAGCTTTAGGTAAACACGCTATCAACTTAAATGAACTTGGCGTTGATTACGCTTCTTTTTCCGGTCACAAGTTTTATGCGATGAAGGGAAGCGGAATTCTTTTTTCTAAAAAGGGTGTGCCGCAAATTTCCTTGATGCATGGTGGAGCACAAGAACGCCATCGCCGGGGCGGTACCGAAAATCTTTTAGGCATCGCAAGCTTTGGTGAAGTCGCAAGAATTGCTTTATCTCACGGCCCAGGCTTCATTGAAAAGAAATCTTCAGAAATTAAAGTTTTGCGTGATCATATGGAAAAAAGAATTCTTTCTGAAATCTCTGAAGTCAGTGTGATGGCGGCTGGATCTTCGCGCTTAACAAATACTTCAAGCTTGATTCTAAAGGATGTCGATGGCGAAACACTTTTGATGAATTTAGATATCAAAGGCTATGCGGTCAGCACAGGTGCCGCTTGTTCAAGTGGGAATCCTGAACCATCGCCGGTTTTATTATCGATGGGCTTAACCAGAGCCGAAGCGCAAACTTCACTGAGATTATCACTTGGCTGGGAAAACACGTTTCAACAGGTGAATCAATTCGTTGATGACTTAAAAATCTCGGTTCAAAAAATTCGTGATATTGCAAACTCTCCGTACAAATTTGATATGAGAAGGGAACATGATGCTGCCCTTTAAGCAAAATCCAACAAATGAAGTTCAAGCGTTTACCGAACTTCATAAAAGAAAACCGCGCGTTCTTGTCGCCATGAGTGGTGGAGTAGATTCTTCAGCCGCTGCAAGCCTGTTAGTCGATCAAGGCTATGATGTTGTCGGCGCGACGATGCAAGTTTGGGATTATTCGAATTGCGATGTGACTGAAGGTAATGGCACATGCTGCTCATCGATTGATGTTGATGATGCAAGAAGTGTTGCCGATCATTTGAATATTCCGTTTTATGTTTTGAATTGCGAAGCGAAATTTAAGCACGCGGTGATCGAGCCTTTTTTAAAAGCATATCTTGATGGTCAAACTCCACTTCCATGTGTGAACTGTAATACTTATTTAAAATTCGATCACTTGATTCGCAAAATGAACGAGCTTGAGTGCGATTACTTAGCAACGGGTCACTACGCGCAAGTGATGCCAGGTCACGATGGACGTCCTGCGATTTTTACTTCCACTGATGACTGGAAAGATCAAACTTACTTTTTGTTCACGATTGATCCAGAAGTTGTTCCAAAATTACTATTTCCCATCGGCCACATGAAGAAACCTGATGTTCGCGTTTACTGCGAAGAAAAAGGTCTTGTGACAGCGAAGAAAAAAGATTCAACTGGCATCTGCTTTGTTGGAAACATGGGTTATGATAAATTTATCGAATCTCAAGTTGCACCTGAAATTTTAAAAGCTAAATCAGGTGTGATCAGACGTTTTCCATCGGGCGATGTGATGGGTAACCACACAGGCATACATCATTTTACGATTGGTCAAGGCAAGGGCTTAGGCCTAACTCATCATGAAAAGCTTTTTGTTTTAAAAGTTGATATCAAAGACAACACAGTTTGGGTGGGCGATGAAGAATATCTCTATTCTCACGATGTTCAGGTAATCGATCCACAACTTTTAAGTTCTGTAGCTGACGGTGAAGTGTTGGGCGTGAAAATTCGTTACCAGCAAAAAACAAGTCCGGCAAAAGTCGTTAAAACTGAGACTGGTTTCAAACTCGAATTTTTAGAAAAACAGCGTGCGGTGACTCCAGGTCAAGCAGCCGTTTTTTACCGAGAAAAGCAACTTGTCGGCGGGGGCTGGATTACTTTATGAAGTATCAGACTCACACCTTTGGTTGTAAGGTAAACACTTACGACACAGGCCTTATTCAAAAAAACCTTTTGCGCGGTGGATTCGTTCATTCAAAACAAGAAGCTGTTCTAACGCCAGAAGTTTTAAATGTTCAGAGCACTCCACGAGAGCCGTTGATTCATGTTCTGAATACCTGTGCGGTGACGGCAGAGGCGACTAAAGAAGCCGTGAAAATGATTCGAAAACTTAAAGTTCAAGATCCTTTTTGTACGATTGTTGTGACTGGTTGTGCAGCGCAAGTTGATACTGATCAATTCGAAAATCTTCCAGGTGCTGATCTTGTTGTGGCCAATTCGCATAAGTCTCAGTTACCCGAGATCATGAACGATTATTTCAAAGGGACATTGAAACATAAGGTTTTTAAATCCAATATTTTTAAAAAAGAAGATCTCGAGCAAGAGGGTGGAATTGAAAATTCCCATACTCGTTCGTTTTTAAAAATTCAAGATGGCTGCAACAGCTTTTGTAGCTTTTGTATTATTCCTTATGCTCGTGGAAAAAGCCGATCGATTTCGATTCGGGACTTGGTTACGAAAGTGAACGATCTTTATTCACGTGGACACCAAGAAGTTGTTTTAACAGGTGTCCATATCGGTGATTACGAAGATGGTGAAAAGAAAATCGAAGATCTTGTCGAAGCACTTCTATTAAAAACTCCGGTTCAAAGATTCCGTTTGTCATCACTCGAGCCCATCGAACTAAGCGATCGTTTATTAGAACTCTATCAGGACGCAAGGATGTGTCCGCATTTTCATATGAGCATTCAAAGTGCGAATACGGATGTACTTCATCAGATGAAACGCAAATATGGTCAGGACGAAGTTCGCGCTTCTTTATTGAAAATCGAGAGACAAGTTAAGAACGCGTTTGTTGGTATGGACGTGATCGCAGGCTTTCCGACGGAAACACTTGCACAATTTGAAGATACTTTTTTAACTTTGGCCGATCTTCCGTGGACCAGGCTTCATGTATTTCCTTATTCAGAGCGAAAAGGAACTCGGGCCGAAGCCATGGAATTAACGGTTCCGTATCACGAACGAAAACAACGTGCTTCACGCCTTCGTGAACTCAGTGCCAATCGCTATCAAGAGCGCGGATTAACGCAAGTATCTTTAGTGCAAAAAGCTTTGATCTTTAAAAATTCTGCTAAAGGCAGCCAAGCCATTACTCGCGAGTATTGGCCCGTTCGGTTGAGCGAAACAAATTTAGAAGAATTAAAAGGTAAAGAAGTAAACGTAAAATTAAACCGTTTTGTCTGGAGCGGGGGCTCTTCTCAGGACGGATATTTAGAAGGAAGTGTATTATGATGTCCCCTTTATCGATGATTAAGAATTCCTCGCTTAGAGAGGAAGCTCTAACCCATCGAAGTTTCACTCAAGAACTTAAACTCAAAATGCCAGATAATGAACGGCTTGAGTTTTTGGGTGACGCTTTGTTGGATTGGTTTATGGCAGAAATGCTGATGAAGCAGTTCCCTTTGGATAACGAAGGAACATTAAGTAAAAAGCGTGCAAGCCTTGTGAATGAAGAGGTCTTAAGCATGAAGGCCCGAATGCTCGGGTTAGACAAACAAATCAAGTTGGGACCCGCTGAAGCCCGCACGGGCGGCGCAGATAAAGCTAGTCTACTATCTGATACTTTCGAAGCGGTTTTAGCTGCGATCTATTTAGATCAGGGTTTTGATTCTGCGAAATCTTGGTTACATAAGATTTTTAACGATGATGTTGTGGCTTTAGAAAATAAAGAATTCGAAAAAGATTATAAGTCCCGCTTTCAAGAATGGGCGCAAAGTGAATTGAAGAAAACTCCAATTTATCTTTTAACGGAAGAGTTAGGACCTGCACACTTACGGGAATTTCATGTCGATGTAAAAATTGACTTAGAGACATGGGGCAGTGGTGTGGGCTCGAGCAAAAAGAAAGCTGAACAAAAAGCGGCCGAAGTTGCTTTGGAGCGAAAAATTGCATTGCCTGTTTCGACACAACCTCAACCACTTGTTGCGCAGGCAAAAGAAGGAGTCTCTTTATGAAAGCTGGATTTGTAGGATTAATTGGACTTCCGAACTCTGGAAAATCAACTTTGATGAATCTCATGATCGAAGAAAAAGTTTCGATCGTAACCCCACGACCCCAAACGACCAGAAGGCGTGTTCATGGAATCTGGAGCAGTGAAGAATCTCAAGTCGTGTTCGTTGATGCGCCAGGATTGGTTGCATCAAAACCGGGACTTTTTGATTTCTTAGCTAAAGAAGCACTTGAGGTGATGTCTGAATCTGATGTGCTGATTGCAGTTCTTTCTTTGGATTTAAAATCTTCAGAAGAAGCAGCTGACATCATCGAGATGGTTGCAAAAGCTAAAAAGCCTTGGATTGCAGTTATTAACAAAGCTGATTTAACAGCGCTTTCACATCGTATTTTGATTTTAAGAACGATGTTAGTGAAACATAATGTTCCTATCCTGATCGTTTCTTGCGAGAACAAAGATTTGTTCACGAAAGAAGTCAGACCTCAGTTACTAGCCGAAATTCAGAAGCTATTACCAGAAAGTCCGGCTCCGTTATACGACCCTGAACTTTACACGACTGAAAATGTTCGTGATATGGTTTGTGAAATCGTACGCGAAAAGTGTTTCCTGAATCTAAATGATGAAGTGCCTTACACAATTGCAGTTCGTCCGATCGAGTTTAAAGAAGATGCGGTGCCAGTACCAAAAATTAACTTAGAAATTCTTGTCGCTAAAGACAATCACAAGGGAATTGTGATTGGTAAAGGCGGATCTTTGTTAAAAAAGATTGGCCAAGAATCCCGAGAAGAAATTGAAAAAATAATGGGCAAAAAAATCTTCTTAGGTCTGCATGTGGCAGCTCGTGAAGATTGGTACAAAAATAATCGAATTATGAAAGAGCTAGGTTACCACCATGAGTCTTGATACATTACTTGAAATCCCAACTGAATCGCCTTCTGGACTTTTGATGGCCCCGAAGGTTGCAATTGTTGGCAGACCCAACGTTGGTAAAAGTACGCTCTTTAATATCTTAACGGGAATGCGCAAGGCGGTTGTAAAAGATCAGCCAGGTGTGACTCGTGATATTCAAATTCACCCGATGGATATTTGGGGAAAAAATTTCGACCTTATAGACACCGGCGGTGTGACTGAAAGTCCTGATTTGATCTCGAAATTAATCCGCGAACAAGTAACAGAGTTTTTACACTCAGTTGATTTAGTTTTAGCGGTGATGGATGGTCGCGGCGGATTAGTGCCTGAAGATCGGGAAATTATTAAAATCGCAAAGCAAGCTGGGAAACCATTTTTGCTAATCGTTAATAAAGTGGATCGCCAGCATGAAGAAGCGATGAATTTAGCAGAATTTTTTGAATTCGGTGTTGATGTTTTGGGCGCAAGCTTTGAACAACGTCGCGGCATCGGTGAGATCATGGAATGGGTGCACAAACAACTTCCAGACACTCAAGTTCAGCCGGTATCAGGCACAAGAATCGCTTTCGTTGGAAAACCAAACGTTGGTAAAAGTTCTTTATGTAATCGATTCTTAGGAATGAAGCGAATGCTTGTAAGCCCGATTGCGGGAACAACAGTTGATAGTATCGATTCTCCGTTTATGTATAATGATCATCAGTACACAATCGTTGATACAGCCGGTTTACGAAAATCCGCTCGCCGGGAAGAAGATGTCGAAATTATCGCGGCCTTCAAGTCCCAGGAAAGCATAAGACGCGCTAATTTAATTTACCTTGTGATCGATGGCACGATGGGGCCGACCGAACAAGATGCTAAAATCATGCAAGCGATTTTGGAAGATCATAAAGCTGTGATTGTTGTCGCGAACAAATCTGATTTGGGACGCAAACAAGTTGATGAATACCAAAAAACATTTAGAGCTCAAGTCGAAAGAACTTTTCACTTCTTCGTCGATGTGCCTATCATTTTCACAAGTGCTGAAAAAGGTTTTGGAATCGAAGAATTACTTGCTGAAACAGAACGCATCTCAAAATTGATGACGATGAAGATTCCAACTTCAGAGCTGAATGATTTCTTCTTCCAAGTGATCAGAAAAGCTCCAGCTCCAGTTTACGGAGTTGCGAACGTTAAGTTCTTTTATTTGACTCAGACTTTTCAGCAGCCACCTGCATTTATCGCTTTCGCGAATCATCCGGATGGAGTGAATAACTCTTACCGACGATTCTTAATCAAAGCGATCAAAGAGCAATGGGGGTTACATGGACTTCCGATTAGAATTTTCTGTATGAAGTCTTCAAGTCGCCGGGGCCAAAGTAAAGATTCATGAAGCGTAAATCATGGACTTCGACCTTAGGTTTTTATTTGCTCGCCATGGGAAGTGCCCTTGGCCTTGGAAACCTTTGGCGACTTCCATTTGTCATGGGTGAAAATGGGGGAGGAGCCTTCTTCCTCTTTTACATTCTCTTCGCGTTTTTAATTGGGATGCCGCTGTTGATTGCGGAACTGATGCTCGGTCGCCACAGTGGGCCTTCGCCACTTAAAATCACAGGGGATATTTCGAAGAAGACGCAAAGACCCTTTCTGGTTTTTGGAATGCTTTCAGTTATTTTGTGTGTCGTCGTTCTTTCTTATTATTCTGTAATCAGCGGTTGGGTCTTACATTTCTTGGCCCGCTTCATCGCCAATGGAGTTAGTTCCGATCTTGTCCCTTTAAGTTTTGGAGTCTTAATTGAAAATAGTTGGCTTCAAGTTTTGCTTACGAGTGTTCATTTAGTTTTGATCGTCACCGTTGTCTCTGTCGGTGTTCAAGAAGGTCTTGAAAAATGGATCCGGGCGATCGTGCCTCTATTTCTTGTTTTTGTCGTTGTGTTGCTGACTCAAACTTTAACCTTGCCGAGTACTTCTGAATCCTTAAGATTTTTATTTTATCCCGATTTTTCTAAATTTAGCTGGCAAACTATGGGCCGCGCATTGGCTCACGTCTTCTTCACCATGTCGGTAGGCTTCGGACTGCTTGTCAGCTTCGGGTCATATTTAAAACCCGATGAACACATCCCCACAGTCGGATTTCGAATCACGATAATCGATATGTTCGTTTCGATTTTGGCCTTATTGTTTGTGTTTCCCGTCGCCTTCCAAGCCAATCAAAATATCGCAACCACAAATCCGATTCTTCTTTTTAATGTGATTCCGGAATTTTTTCAGAACATGTCGGGCGGAACCGCATATGGAGTCATTTTCTTTTTATGTCTTTACCTAGCTTCGTTGAACGCATCTTTAGCTCTAATTGAATCACTCATTTCCAATCTACAAAGTATGAAGCCCCATTATTCTAGAAGAAAATCAGTTTGGATTTTAGTCGGCTTCATATTTTTCCTGACGTGCTTGTGGGTTCTGATCCCATCTTTTGTTCACCCAGAATCAGGTCCCGCAGTGCTGGAGCTACTCGATAACGTCGCAGTGAACTGGATTTTGCCTGTCGTCGCTTTAGGATTGCTGCTTTGTTTTCACGAAGCCACATCATCTCAAGAAAAGCGCGACATGTTCGTCGACCGAAATCGCTTCGTCACCGTCATCATGGAATCCCACTGGTTTTTCGTGATCAAGTGGTTGGCGCCGGCGCTGATTATTCTGACGCTACTTTTGCAAATCGTGGGGCTGCTGGTTTAGTAGGCTAGGCTGGGGACGGTAACGATAGCTTTTTAACTCGGGTAGATGATCTACAATCCATTGTTTTAAAGCATCTCTAATTGGCAGGTTTTATTTTTACATATGAAGTGGTGGGGAAGCGGTTGATCGCAATCTACTGTCAGGCCGCTTTGCTTCCAGATCTTGCGGCATTTATCCCGGGCTTTTTCTAGCTGAGGCTTATCAGCTAAATTTCCTGTAAAATCATTACATCCATCGGGGAATTCCAACGTAAAACAATCAGAATCTGTCTTGCAATTCATGCGAACGGTTTCACTTAATTTTTGAAACACTTTGCATTCTTTTGAATTATCAGGCTCTAAAGGCACTTCAGCTGTGCCCAACGAAACATCAAATAAACAAAAGATAAAAATAAAAATAACTGGCTTAAACATTACCTAATAAGAATAAAGGTTATGGGTGACCATTGTCTATAATTCTTTGCGATCGGTAGGGTGTTCTTCAAGCCAGTGTTTATATCAGTATCCCCATAGCTGAAGCGTGTTCTCGATCCATTGCCTTACTGTTACAATAGGGATGAACACAGGAACGTAGATAAGCTCGCAGAGGCCTTTGGTTGGGTGGGTAAGACCACTTATTGTAACTCCATATAAGTCGACTCTATCTCCATTAACTCGGTATAGAGGACCACCGCTATCGCCAGGACAAATCATTTGTTTCGATGATTTCGGTTCGGTTAGGAGTATGTACTTTTCATTCGCTATCAAAAAGTCTTTCAACCTATCCAAAAAGTGCGGATCAAAATACTCTATTCCCGCCGAATCATGATCAGTATAGATTGGCTCAAGGGCGGCGAATGTTTTCTCACGAATGACTAAATTTATTTTACTTCCTAGATATTTGTTTTCTGAGAATCCGGCGGCAGAGTACTCTTCTTTCGGTTGAGGCATTCTCCAGGCGAAATGGACGGGCGTTCCGCAAAGCGGTCTTTCGAGATGAAGCAAACTTAAATCTGGGGAAGGTTCATCCACTCTTGCAGTTTGTAATCGCGGGGCACTAACCACCTCCGTGAAGCTGGAGAAACCACAGGATTCACGTTTAGAAGGTAACCAAACCACTCCCTCAACCCCATTCTTCACGTTACAATGAGATGCAGTAAGAACCACATCGGGTTTTATCAATACGCCCGTGCAAGTGTTGCCTACTCGCACAATGCCATTTGCAATAGGCATCTTCGTATTTATAGGAATTCCGTTCATTACGCCGTAGCAGTTGATGGACAAACCTAAAATAATCAGCGCGAAAAAATCTGCAGGTTTTAGCTTCATAAGGTCACAGTATAGCAACTTGAAACAAACCTTTCGACTGTAATGATTCTGACAGATTGCCAATTTTAGTCACTTTAGTAAGGGTTCGAATCTTAAATTAAACTAGTCTAACTTAAACTTTGCCGGCCATCTTCTGTTTCTGGCTAATTGCACGGTTCAATGCGACTGAATTTTAGGACATACTTTGATGATCAAACGGTTGAATTTAAAACCAGAGTCACTTTTCAGATATCAAAAATATCAGTCGGGGCTCTACGGCCTATACACTCCAAAAGTTTTAATAGCTTTCCTTGAGTTATGGACTCGGCAGAGAAGCTGAAGATTTGATACCTCATCGGTTCCTCCAAGAGCCACAGATTTTCGGTGGTCTATTTCAAGTGCGAACCTGGATGAACATTTAATGTTGGACTTTTTGTCCTGGTACTCACAACACCCTTGTGCTCTTTGCCAGATCAACTTCTGCGTTGAAGTCTTGATTGCTTTTCTGACGGGTTTTTTCGGAGTTGCTTCAACCTTTGTCGAAG
>JANPPO010000227.1:0-3845 GCA_031428555.1 Bdellovibrionales bacterium
CGATCGAACACATCGATACTTTTGGTAAACTTGTATCACCCGATACTTGGGTTTTTAGTGAGTTTCCAGAAGGGTCTCGCTTTAAATCAGATTCAGACAAAATGGTTCAGGCCCTAAGCAAAATGAAAAGTGCTTACGGAACTCCTTACAAAATTTACCGAATGCCGATGGTAAAGCGTAGCAGCTGGGGTTCTGAAGATTACCGAGCGTATATTAATTCTTTTATCAGCAATGGCGTTCTTTATTTTCCAATCTACGGAAATAACGATGCAAACGACAGAAGAGCCACAGAAATTTACCAGAAAGCTTTACCGGGATATAAAATCGTAGGCGTTGATAATGGAAATACCGAGTGGGGCGATTCTGTTCACTGTCGATCTCGAAATGTATTAAAGAAGAATACGATCTTTATTTTCCCGCAAATCGAAAATGACCAAGCCACTGGCAATGGCAAAGCCACGACAACTGGTAAAGCTTCGATCGTCGCGAAAGTGGTTCCATCACCAGGCGCAAAACTGGCACAAGCGCCGACGATCAATTTAGAAATCAATGGCCGAGTTCAAGTTTTAACTATGTCTTTAAAATCTGCCGATACATTTTCAACAAGTATCGAAGTTAAGTCCGGAGATATGGTTCGATTTTCAGTCTCCGCTCAAGATACGAATGGAATCGTGAAAGTTTCTCCTCTTAAAGCCCCGACACAGATGATTGAATGGAAAGTCGACTAACATTAAGTCCCCGATAGACAGGCGTTACATTTGCTATTCAGTATTATTTCCAGGAAACGAAAGCATCAAGGACGGCCTGTCCCCTCTTAAGCTTCCTAAACTCTGGCTTATAAACCAAGCAAATCCGATCTTGAAATGAAGGCGCGTTTGCTAGACTCGAGACAAACTGATCTCCAAATGCCTGAATGACTCTTTCGGGTAATATCCCATAGCCGGCGCCTGCCACTACCATCTGCGAAATGACCTCAAGACTTGAAGATTCAATTTTTCGGTTAAATGTGGTTCCTTTTTTCTGCAGTTTTTTGAGTAGGTCTTGGCTTTGCAAAAGGCTTGGATCATAAATAAGCACATCTGGATTTTTTAAACTTTTTGATTTCCAGATTGTAACCCGATCTTTCGTTAATTCTTTAATAATCAAATCAGGATGGGAACTTGGATTCACTACAATTCCAATATCTAAACGATTTGAAATAACTGATTCGTTAATATGCCTTGAAAGACCGTGTTCAAGATAAAAACTAACGGCCGGATTATCTTTTAAAAATTCCGGCATCAACTTCGGTAACGTGTACTGCGCCACCGCTGTATGACAGCCCAAACGAATGCTTCCTGCTATTTCTTCACTTTCACTTTTCGCTGAGCTTAGAACTTCATTCCAGCGCTGCATAAGATCTTCGGCTTTTTCAAAAACTCTTCTGCCGGCCGAAGTTAACATCACTCCTTTTTTTGAACGTGTAAAAAGGATAACGCCCATGTCATTTTCTAGCCTTTTTAAACAATGACTTAATGTCGGTTGGGAAATCCCCAGACGTTCAGCCGCTCTGGACATGTGAAGGGTCTTAGAAAGCTCTAAAAAGTATTTAAGGTCCGTTTGATTCATCATTCACATTAACTATCATGAAATGCAGTTTAATTCATTATATTTATGTATTGGATCGGCTTATTTACTAATGCAAGAAAGGTGGTTTCAAATGAAACTTAAAAATTTAGTATTAGTAGCAGTAACGGCTTTTTCAACTCTTGCACAAGCTCGCGAGGTCAGACAACTAGTGTGTCAGGGAGCCAACAGTTTTTCGTATTTTCGTATAACAGAAGGAACAGGTGCCATGGGACACATAACTTATAACTACAGCACCGCTGAAGTCGTGTGCAGCTACAGTTTCGAAAATGTTTTGAACAAACCCTCAATTGCGAGATGTTATGGCTCGTGGTCATTTGATATCGATCGAGCAAATGGAACTATTATTGATTCATTGGCGTGGGTTGAAATCACGAATAATGGAAAGAAAATCTCTGCGAAAACCCAGACAAATAGAGTTTATGGTTCAGAGAGACTCGATATGAACTGCAAGGTCGACAAAATTCAATTACCGGAAGGACAATAATCATGAAAACAAATAGAAGAGATATATTAAGAAATGGCTTACTTTCAACTGCTGCACTTTTATCGCTCCCTTCACTTGCGAAGGCCGCAACTGGTCAGTGTTCAAATTTGAAGACACCTCGCCAACCAGAGGGTCCCTTTTATCCCGTAGTTGATCAAGTCGATACCGATGCCGACTTAATCCGGGTTCAAGGCGCAACTGAAATTGCAAAAGGTCAAATCGTAATTGTGGAAGGTGTTGTAATTGATCAACATTGCAAACCCGTACAAGGCGCACTAGTCGAAATTTGGCAAGCCTGTGAAACTGGAAAATATAACCACCCGTCTGATCCGAACGAAGCGGCCATTGATCCTAATTTTCAATACTGGGGCAAAGCGATATCAAGTGCGACAGGTGTTTATCGCTTTCGAACAATTATTCCAGGTGCCTACAGAGCAGATGTCGACTGGGTTAGACCTCCACACATCCACTTCAAAATTTCAAAGCGCGGATATATGGAATTGATTACTCAGATGTATTTTGCAGGCGATCAGCTAAACGCCAAGGATAAAATCCTAGAGCGTTTGCCAAAAGCTGAACAGCAAAAACTAATTGTTCAATTTAAGTCAGCTCAAGGAATGCAGCACCCGACGGGACAGTTCAATATTCAAATCGAAAAAGTTTAAAAAAACTTTTGGAAGTTTGCCCTTTAAAACTTTGAGGATCCAATACTTGGATAACAACAGTGTTGGATCCTCGATGTCGCGCGCACAGCTTGAAAAATCTAAGCGCTCATTCCACACGGATTAGTTTGAAGTTCATAATTATCAGCCGCATTTGAAGAACGCGACGATTTGTCCGTGATGACGACCTCGTCAATCCGTGATGTTGGCCGTTGGTATTGTGAGTCATTGGACGGTTTTCGGATGTCTGATACTGCTGGCGGCTTTTCATTTGCAGAAGTGGCAGGCACTTACTTTGAAATCATTTTTTTGATGGGAAATCACAAACTATTTTATCATAATCCAAAATTAGTACGAAATACGCTAAATGAGGCAATTGATTTGGCCTCACACGTTCATGAAGCTGAACGAGTGCTCATTGCAAATTTGTATGCGATTGATGTACAAAAATATTACATTCGCTATGGATTCAAATCTTTGAGTGGATTTTGCAAAGGCGCGCTGAATTTTACAAAACCTCAAACCCAAAGATTGGTCACGCAAGTTCGACGCTACGAACCAACGTCCAACATCCCGGATCGACGCACCTAAAGACGAAGGAGTTCATTTTAAATTTGAGAAAACCAAACTTTTGGGCACTGAAACCAACTTTAAAAAATTTGTAAATTGAATTTGTAGCTTGAAATCGAACATTTACAAGAGCCTTTCGGCGCCGATTCCTTTAGCTTTGGAATCCAATTTGTAAATTTTCGCGGGCCGCGGTTTAAACTAATTTTTTTAACAGTTTAAAAGCATTTGCAGTCGTGATGTCTGCCAATTGCTCTGTGGAAACGCCTTTTAGCTCTGCCACTACTTTTGCTGTGTGAACGACGAAGGCTGGGGTATTCTTTTTTCCGCGATGGGGAATCGGTGCTAAAAACGGCGAATCTGTTTCGACGTGAATTCGATCAAGTGGTAAAAATTTGACAGTATTTCGTAAATCATCAGCACTTTTGAAAGTGACAACGCCACTGATAGAAATATTAAAACCCAAGTCCAATGCTTTTTCTGCTAACCATTGGGTGCCGGTA
>JANPPO010000228.1:0-3707 GCA_031428555.1 Bdellovibrionales bacterium
GTTGATCATGGATACTCACATTTCACAGAGGTCACATCTGCATCTGATAATAAACTTCGAACTTCTAAGAAGCCAAGCTCGGGATACATGACGCTAACCGTTTTTGTTGCGTGCTTTAATCCTAGTGCGTGACCGAATTCGTGGATCAAAAGACTTTTAAAATGAATCGAACTATAAGTTTCAGGATTCTGGATAAAAAAGACGAAGTCTTTCGAGTTTATTAATATGTCTGCATCAATAATTTGATTTTTTATCCAGCGGGTCATTGCGATCGCCTGCTGATAGTTAAGGAGCATACCCGAATCGATCCAATAGATTATATTTTTTCTGTCATTGTTGGGAGCTGCGGAATCAATTGGATTAAAATCAATTTCAACTAACTGGCGACCTGATAACGTTTTCCAGGAATCTGCCGCTTCTTTGATGAGCTCACGCCAATGTTCTGGAACTTGTTTGCTAAAATAGAATCGGACCGGAACTAAGGATTTCCAGGAAACAATTTGTCCGACTGTGTTTCGAACATAAACGCAATTCTCCAAACTGTAACTAGTTAGCTCTTCAGATGAAGCGCTCTCTGAAAGAGATTTTTGGTCACAACCTAATGTGTAAATTAAAATGAGACAGATGATTCCAGCAATCTTCACTGTTTTAGTTTCCTCTAAATACAGTTTCAAATGAAGGTCACTAGACCGACATTTCTGACAACTAGACTTGTTGCCAGCTTTGAATGTCTTTTGCTTTTTAGATTTTTTTCATTCCGCAAGCTGGAGCTTTTTCTATAATCGAAATGCCCTGCTTCCAGCCAACTTCATTCGCAAAGTCCAGCGGAGTTTGCTTATAAGAATCAGTCACATTTTTGCAAGCACCTTGCCTCAACAACCACTGAAGAACGTTTGGGTCCTGTCGTCGAATGGCAAAGTAAATAGCAGTCCACCCGTCTTCAGCCTTATCATTAATCGCTTGCCGAGAAGTCACCAGAGTTCTGACCATCTCAAAACTACTTTGCTGGACTCCGAGCATAATCGGAGTAATTCCATCTGGACCTTTCGCATCGAGCTCTGCACCGGCAAGAAGTAAAAGTCCTGCCGTACTGACTTTGTTTCCCACAACTGCATAGACAATTGGAGTACCAAACGTGTTGTCAGTCTCGTTTACGTTTACGCCGTTTGAAAGAAAGAAATTAATGACGTCATCCTGGCCTCTTGAAGCTGCAAGCATGAATGGTGATGTGCCTGAATCACTTCTTATTGTTTTACATATTGGGATATTTTTTTCGAGATAACTTACATCGCCTTTGGCCGCAGCACCAAAACACGGGTGAGCCGGTATAACGAAGTCAGCTTTTTTCGGTGCCGTGTGAGTGCAACCGGTAAGAAACAAAAACAAAATCAGAAATGAGATTTTCATTTCATGATGATGGCGCCTTTTAAAATAGCGCTCAAGACCTAAAAAATGTTCACCCCCACCCTTTCGGGCGGAGGGAACGTCGCAGGAAACAATTACGGGTCAGGGTGCCCGGTATATACCGGTCGATACTTCTTTTGACAGAAGGATCCCTTTAGAATGTCAGTCGAGTCGTTTTAAGAACATCCTTGCTCATAAAACTTATCCTCGACCTTTAGCGCCTAACTTTTACTGGGGCTTAACAAGGTTTTTGGGGGTAAGTGAAATCCAAAACCTGGGTAGTCAGACTCTTAGTTTCTTAAGAGAATGACTTGTTCAAGAGTCCAAGTGCTACGTTAGCTTGTTGATTTGCTTGTGCTAAGACTGAAGTACCAGCTTGTAAGAGGATGTTATTTCTCATCATCTCACTTGTCTCTTCAGCAACGTCTACGTCTCTGATTCGTGAATTTGCTGCAGACATGTTTTCCAAGCTGACAGATAAATTCGAAACCGTTGACTGTAATCGATTCTGAATCGCACCAAAGTCTGCTCGCATAGCTGATACTGATACAATCGCTGTATCGATAGCTGCTAAGGCATTCTGAGCGGATGCTTTATCAGCCACACTTGAAAGATTAACTCCCAATGCTGCTGAGTTTGCATCTGCTTTCGAAGCGTCGAAAGAGATTCGGTCAATTTCAGGATTATTTCTAGTTCCAACTTGGAAATCCAAGATGGATCCAACGCCCGCTAAAAGTTGAGTTCCATTGAACTCTGTTCCTTCAGCAACACGATCGATCTCCGATACGAGCTGATCATATTCCACATTTAGGAACTGACGCTCGACTGGACCGATAGTATCAGAAGCGGCTTGTACAGATAACTCTCGAAGTCTGATTAAGATTGATGAAATTTCGTTCATCGATCCCTCTGCCACTTGGACTAGTGAGATACCGTCCTGTGCATTTCGAGAAGCCTGTTTAAGACCTCGGATTTGGGCTTTTAAGTTTTCAGAGATCGCCAAGCCTGCAGCGTCGTCTCCTGCTCGATTGATACGGAAGCCAGATGCTAGCTTCTCCATACTTTTATCGAGTCCGATCTTCGTTCCCCACAGAGTCTTCTGTGCATTTAACGAAGCGGTATTGGTATTAATACGCAATCCCATTTGTTCCTCCTCCTTGAAGATTTCAGTCTCATTCCTTGAGACCGAGAAACTCATTATGAGTTTCAAAGGCTGGGTGTTCGCCTTTTGTTTCTTATCGGCTCAACTTGATACACCTAAAGGGCCTGTCTCAAAATTTAGCCTAAAGTCCTGAGACACTCTCACTCTTCATAAGAGAAAAGCCAAAACATCCAGTGCGGATTTCGCCTTATATATAGAGTGCAAAACAACTAGCCCCTGATAACATAGAAGTATGAGAAAGATCTTAATGAGTTTCGCTATTGTCTTCAGTACTTCAATTTCTTTTGCCGGATTTTTTTCTTTCGAACCAAAAGAAGTTTGTGAATCCATTCCAAAAGGAATGGATGAAGTAAAAAAATGTCAGAATCTAATAGCCTCTAAAAAATTTAATAAAGACCTTGCAGAAAAATGTCTCGATATTTCTAAGTTAGTGAAAAAAAGAGCCCTCTATAAATATGAATACGTTAGTTTGTGCATGGAAGGCATTGCAGACAAAACAAACGAAATCTCTGCTGATCATTTAAAACTTTGCGATAAATTAATTTCAGCAAACCAAGCTAGGGCTGCAACAATTTGCATGATGAAAGACACGTCTTATGTTTCGGTTTGTAGTGGTCCAATTAAGAATGGTGATCTTGCAAAAGGCGTTGAGTGTTTAAGTGCAGTTGAATTAGTAGCGGAAACAAAAATTCCCGCCCCTAAAGTGCGGGAGTGTTTAACTTCACCCGGAACTATGAAAGCCGTAACTGGAGATTCCCTAGTAAAGTGTTTACTAGACCTTGCACCGGCGGGTCAGTCTACTGGGCCAACGGAAACTGCAACTACCGGTGGATCACAAAGATAGTCACGTAACAGGTACATTTCGCGCGGCCGGCTAGGCGTAACGGCACGGTATCCGAATAATTCAATTTATAGACGAGAAGCGGACGATTAAAACTTAAAAAATTTAATTTCTCCTTAGACGCTTGGGAATAGAAATTGAAGACCGATATTTTATGCCCAGAACTCGAAACGTTTTTAATACTGATTTCCCCTACCACATCAATGCTAGGACTAATGATGGCCTACCCTTCCCTTGCGATTTGTCAGATGCTTGGGAAATCTACGGCAACGCTCTTTGGTTTTATTCTCGAATTTTTAA
>JANPPO010000229.1:0-5010 GCA_031428555.1 Bdellovibrionales bacterium
CAATTTGTTGATTCGTAACATCTTTTCCGAATTCATCAATCACTCGAGCTTTTCCATCAAGAACGTCATGACCATCACCACCGACAATTCGTAAATTCGGCCGTGGGCTACCAAAGACTGAATCCTCAGGACAAAACGGAATAAGTTCGATATCGCTAATTTCTCCGAGCTCACTTACAAATCGACTTAGTAAGTCTTTGCCATTAAAATTGCAGTTCACACCAAGCAAGCAATGACTCACACCGATTTTCATAAGTGACTCCATGTGTTTAAGACCGTCTATTCTTCGACGCATAAACTTTACCGAGTTATTCGTTCTTAATCATTGATAAAAGCAGTAAGATCTAGATAAAGTTTTAGAGGAAGTAGTCAAATTGACTGCTAAGGATAGCTTATGGTTCAAATTTTTTTCTTTCTTGTTCTTTCTCTCATTTCATTGGTTAGTTTTGGCGTAAGTTTCAAAACCGTTTCAGCTAACGAATTGGATTCCCGTAAACTGGTGGGAATGTGGACGTCGGGAAATTCTCAAGTAAACATTTACTGCTCTGGCGCCATGGATTATAATATGGAAGGTCCTTTGTCGGCGTATTTCGATTCTCAAACATCTTGTGATGGCTGCTCCGTTCATAAGATAAAAGGCGATCATCTTGTACTCGGCCCGTTCAAATTGAAAAAATTGAAAATTTCTAAGTGGCCTTATGATGAAGGCGGACAGATGAAAATGGTTGTTGAAAATACGATTTTCACACGGTCCTCTTATAAGGGGCCCTGTACCTCTAAACGTTAGTTAACTCCCTTGTACAGCTATTCAATGCAAGTTTTGCAATCGATTAACTCGTAAAGTGTCTATTAACTAACTTCGCTCAGGTCTATGGACAAAATGAACCAGCTTCGGTTATACGAAGGATGCTTCATTCATTAATTCATATATCGAGGAGATACCATGTTTAACAACTTACTCGTTCTTATTTCCACACTTCTTATTTCAACTACTGCATTTGCTGAATTCAAAGGCTTAGCTTGCCTCGGCACTGAACCTTTCTGGTCTTTAAAAATCGATGCTTTAAACGGAAAAATGGGTTTCTCTGCACCAGGAGCTAAAGCTTCAACTTACGCTGTAACAAAGGCATTAAATGCTAATGGCGTTCAGGAAATGATGGTCATGGTTTTTAAAGGTCTTAAATCTGATGTCTCGGCAACTGTGATTTCGAGCACTCTGGCTGGCAAATGCACTGACGGCATGAGCGACGCAGAATACTCTTACCATGTTGTGTATACGAACCGTAAAGTTGTTCAATACGGCTGCTGTGAATTGATGGCTCAGGACTAGCATCTAGTCTGTCCGGCCCTCGAGCTCTAGCTTAGGGGTCGTAGATTTTTCTTATCAATAAAGCTCTAGATCTTGATCCCCTCTTTTGTTAGCTTGAGTCGTGATCAAATTTATCTTCATTCTCAGTTTCTTATTTTTTAGTCTTTGCTTTGCAGAAACTCCAAAAACTTATCTGAATCAAAAATGTCGCTGCTCAGAAAATATAAATGACCCCCTCGAAGAACCAAGTGCTTTCAACTTCGGAAAGTTCAAAGGTCAGTGCATTGACTCTTGTCGCTTCCGCCCAGTGAAGTGGCTAGAACCAAAGAATTCTAAATTTTGGGAGATCGGCAATGTTCTTCACCTCGGGCAATATTATAAAACGACGATTTCGCCTGAAAGCATTGAAAGTTTAAGTGTTGGTTTCGAACAATTTGCTCCCGGAGTCAGTCATACGACTTTACGATTTAAGTTTCGTAAAAACTTCGAGGCTCGTCTGACCCCGCAAAATCAAAGTGAAAAATCAATACCGAATAAAGTTACCGAGTCACTTATCTTTTCCTTTGAAGGTGTACCCGCTAAAGACGTCGACTACAGTCTCATGGAAAGTTTTTTGGGAAATTACCTGATTGTCTCAAGAATGCTAACTGAAGTCGAGTACCAAGCCTGGACTGCAAAACTTAAAAATCCACTTCACTACTTTTCCGTACCTGCCACTCAAGAGCAAGCTCAACTGGCATTCAAGCAAGCTCTAGAAAGAAGTGAAAAGATTGGGAAGAACGAAGTGTATCAACTTTTTACAAATAACTGTGCGACTAAAACAATTTCGATTTTGCTAAAAGCTAAATCAAACACCGATTTTCAAACTTTATCCTGGATTAACCAGACCTCGGCTGCGCTACCTATTCTTGGACCGATCAGCACCTTTTCATTTTTAAAAGAAACAAATCTAATTCCCGCAGCTGAATAATCTTCTTGTCGAACATTTTCCGCGAGAACAATTACTCACGATAAATTTTTGACTAAAAGTAAACACGGGTTGTCTTCACCCCACAGAGTTTTGAACTCTTCCAGCGGCGTAAAACCAGCTTTCAAATAAAAATTTCGAGTCTGATCGTATTCTTTGTTCGGCTTGGACTCACTTAAAGTTTTCACTGTAAAAAATTGAATGCCTTCAGCGCGCAAGTCTTTTTCGATCAATTGAACAAGCTGTTTACCAATACCCCGCCGGTGGAACTCTTGTCTAATGCCCATGACATGAATTTCTGCGGATTTAGCAAAATGTTTGTTAATGCTAGCAAATCCGATAGCGACATCATTTTCGAATACGCCCCAAGTTTCCATTGATCCAACATCTTTGATGTAGTCAACAATCGCGTGCTCGAGTCCGAACCAAAGTGGCAGACTTCGCAATATGGAATTACAAGTTTCACTTTTTGTGTTGGGATCGATAATTTTTTCTATTTTCATTAGCGCCACCTTCGTTCAGTTATTTCAGCCCCAGCAGCCGATCAAGATCAGTACTCATCTTTTCCCAAGTGTAATAACCCTTAACAGCACTCTGTCCTGTTTTTTCCTTGGCTATCTGAGCTAATAATCCATTGCCCGCTTCTGTGTTTTTCGGATTGAGCTGATAAAGCGGATCCTTGTAGGCTTCTTCTGCACTGATGATCGTCCAACCATTTTTTCGAAGTTCATTTACGACCGCTTCGATATACAAAACTGTTCCGTCTATCTCGTGCAAAAGTAGAATGTGTTTTGGCGAATAACCTAGATGCTCAATCGCTAATTGATCATAAAATTCTGCAGCTGTAAGAATGTGCTTAACAAAAAGTTGTTCAATACCCTTATAGTCGATTTTCTTCTCGAATTTTTTCGCTGCATTTAACTTATCAGTCAAGATTGTGTCGTCGTTATCGACGGTTACGTAGGCGTTTCGGTATTTCTTCGTTTTGAGCCAGCGCCGCATCTGATTTCTAGTTTTTAAATTTTTACCTTCATTTAAATAAGGAAATCTAAAATATTTCTGACCCGTCATAATGGGTTCAAGTAGGACATCAGCTTTTTCAGTATCCTTTATGAACGCATCGAATCCAACTTTATCAAGTCTGGGGTGACTGCAAGTATGATTTCCGATCAGGTGTCCGGCGTCCCGGTACTTTTTTAGTTGAGCCAGCATCAAACTATTATCTTCAACTTTACAAGGGTTTGCGAAAACCATTACCGGTGGAACTTTTAAGTCTTTTAACTTTTGAATCAAAGTTTCGGTTCTTGAAACAGAATCAAAATGAAGTGTTGAGCCAACGGGGGCATCATCAAATGTCAGAGCAATTTGTTTAGCATTCACGACCAACGAAATCGCCAAGTTAAGAAAAAGAATTATGTAACGGCTTGTTTTCAATCTCACTCTCATTTTTATATCCAGTACGAGTTTCAGAAAATGCATTCGCCAATGAGGAATATCTTAATCGATTTGTGCCTAGTGCCAATACAATTGTGTTTTATAATTACCTATTCCCAATAAAAATAATTTGCTCATAAGGACTACAATTTGAGAATTCTCAATTTTTTGTCCAACAAATCAACAATTCAAAATATATATTTTTGCATTTTCAGTTTCGCAAATGGCTGATTTGAAACACGAATACGACGTTTCTCATTTTGAGAATGGTTTTATCACCTATCAATTCATGCACATACCGATTTTTGACAGACCGAACATGGGGGCTTAAAATGAACTAAGACTGAATCAATATTTACTAACTTGTACGTATTCTGGAGATTGATTGGCTGACCTCATAATGGGGTTAAAACGCTGGAGGCGTACAATGCTCAGACACGGATGGCTTTCACTTTTAATGGTTGGAATGCTGGTATTTCTAATTTCAGGGTGTGATAAATCCGGCGGAGGTATCTCTGTTCTTCCGGCATCCCAACAGTTTCGCACAAGCCCATCATCAGTAAATAATCAGTTGGATATCGTGTTCGTTATCAACGATCAGCCAAGCATGTCTTCATTTCAGTCCGCACTTGTTTCGAGCATGGCAACTTTTATGAATAGCTTTCAATCAAAAGGGTTTGATTATAAAATTTCGGTCGTTACGACTTCAGGCTATTTAGCAGATACTTCACTTGTCGGTTATAACTCTATCAACGTAGCAGAAGCTGACTTCAATGATTACAATGGCTCAGTTTATTCTAACTATCCGGTCATTACTCCAACAAACCCCGACTTGCTTTCGAATTTTGCGATCAATGCAAAACCCTCTAAGAATACATCAGGTCAGGATGGCCGGGCCTTTTCAAGTCTTCGTCAGGCGCTGCTTAATCAGCGATCAGTGAACTATGGATTTTTACGTCCTAATTCATTTTTAGCAGTGATCATTGTTGATAACCAGGATGACTTTAGTGGTAACGGGCGCTGCACAGGTTGCAACAACGCTGGAAGATACAATGCATCTACTCTTGATCCTGTCGCTACCTACACAGGCTTCTTAAACAATCTCACTGGGACGAGTGGCGCATTAGCAAGATACAACGTTTCGGCAATGACTCAAATAGCGAAGCCCTGCCAAGGTGGCACCACGATGACTCGAATTATGGATTTAGCAAATCAAACCAATGGCGTTTTGGGTGACATTTGCCAAGCTGACTTTGGACCTTCAATGACTGCAATTGCAAACAAAATTACATTACTAAGT
>JANPPO010000230.1:0-14070 GCA_031428555.1 Bdellovibrionales bacterium
TCTTAATCTGGTCTCTTACGCTACGGAAGGAGCGGAGCATCGCATCTTCTGTTTCGCCTATTGCGGCAGGATCCGAAAATGGCCAATGAAGCATTTTTGCGGTATTCGTATTCATTACGGGACAAACCTCTTCGGCGCAGAGAGTAATAACTAGATCTAGTTTGTTTCGGAAATCTGCGGGCAACTGATCCCAAGACTTCGAACTTTGGCTTTCTATATCGATTCCTATTTCTGAGAGAGCTTTTTTTGCCAAAGGATGCACATATTTAGGATGGGAACCAGCACTCTCGATTTCCATAGATTTAGGTAATATAAATTTAGCTAGGCCTTCCGCCATTTGGCTTCTTGCGGAATTAGCGACGCACATAAATAGAATTCTCATAACTCTATATAATCCAAAAAAAAATGACAAAGTCTACTCACAAATTGCTAGTCTTCTAAAAAGCTGTCTGACAAAATAACGGAAACTCCATAAAAGGATGAACAATGATCCCAGAAGTACTAGCAAAAGAATCGCAAACTTTAGAAAATGTAAAATCATATTACGGACAGTTTTTAAAAACTAATCAAGACCTTCAGACAAGTGCTTGCTGCACAGCTGAAGCCATGCCGAAACATCTTTTACCAATATTAAGAGAAATTCATAGCGAAGTTCAGGAGAAATTCTACGGATGCGGTTCGCCTATTCCTTCAGAGCTAGAAGGACGTACAGTCTTAGATTTGGGATCAGGTTCAGGCCGAGACTGTTACTTATTATCTAAGCTTGTTGGGCCGAATGGAAACGTAATTGGTATTGATATGACGAACGAGCAACTGGCAGTGGCTCGAAAACACTTAGATTATCATACTCAAAAATACGGTTATACTAAGCCAAACATTGAATTTAAGCAGGGTTATATCGAAGATTTAGAAACTGCAGGAATTAGAAGTGAATCCATAGACGTGGTTACTTCAAATTGTGTTTTGAATTTATCCCCTGCAAAAAGCCGAGTCTTTGGTGAAATCATGCGCGTACTTAAACCAGGTGGCGAGCTTTACTTTTCTGATGTCTTTGCTGATAAACGAATTCCAGCGCATTTAGCTGAGGATCCAGTTCTTCTTGGAGAATGCCTTGGTGGTGCTCTTTATATCGAGGACTTTAGACGATTAATGGCACAAAAAGGCTGCTTTGATTACAGAGTTGTTTCCAAAACAAAATTGGAATTGCAAACAGGCGAAATTCAAAAACAAATCGGTATGGTCAATTTCTACTCTATGACAATTCGCGCATTTAAATTAAGTCTGGAAGATCGTTGTGAGGATTACGGACAAGTCGCCTATTATCTAGGTACAATTCCAGAAGCGCCTCATGCATTTATTTTGGACGACCACCATACATTCAAAAAAGGTCAGCCGCTTTTGGTTTGTAGTAATACAGCTCAAATGCTTTCTGAATCTCGTTATGCAAAACATTTCAAAGTGGTAGGTGATACGACTAACCACTTTGGACTTTTTGATTGCGCTCCCGAGACGGGACAAGCTGCTAGCGGAATGGCAGCTGCCTGCTGCTAGCCGCGAACACCATTTATATATGACAGAGTGAGTGGATCTTTTGGGTTTTCGAAAACTTCTTTTGTTTGACCAAACTCAACTAGGCCACCTACTCCGTCTTTCAGCCAAAAGAAACCAACATAATCAGAAATTCGCTTAGCTTGGGCCAAGTTGTGGGTCACAATCACAACAGTATATTCATGACGAAGCTCGGAAATTAAATCTTCGACAATACCACTTGAAAGTGGATCAAGGGCACTGCAAGGTTCATCCATCAAAAGAACTTCGGGCTCTAGTGACAATGCTCTTGCGATGCAGAGGCGTTGTTGTTGTCCACCGGAAAGTTGTTGAGCTGGCGAATTAAGTCGGTCTTTCACTTCATCCCACAAGCCTACTTTTTTCAAAACCGATTCTACTTTTTCTTCTAAAAGCTTTCGATCCTTAAGCCCATGTTCAATGAGTGGAAGAGAAATATTTTTTCCTATCGACAATGGAAAAGGATGAGGCTTTTGAAAAATCATCCCAATTCTTTTTCTTAACGTAACTCCACAAAGCTGGCGCTCCATAAGTTTATTATTTTCATATTCGATATGCCCAGATACCTGAGCGTGGGGGACAAGTTCGATCAGGCGGTTTAAGCACATCAGAAAACTTGTTTTGCCGCAGCCAGAAGGACCGACAAGTGCTGTAATCGATCGTTTATAAATCGGCATACTAATGTTTTGAAAAGCCATCTTTGCATTATAGCTCATCGACAGACTATTAGTTTTCAAAAGTGTTTCTGGACTTAGCCCAAGACTCATATTGCAGTTACCCTTCGACCCACTAATTGGTCAGCTAAGAACATGGTAAGCGTATTTAGAAAAAAGAGAAGGACTAAAATAACGAAAACGCTTTGATAGGCATTGGGTTCGCCGCCAGGAACATTCATTGTTAAATCATAAATATGTATCGATAGCGAGCGCCCAGAATCCATGATCGAAGTAGGAAATCGATCGACATACCCACTTGTGAAAATCAGCGCTGCCGTTTCAGCCATAGCTCGACCAATTCCTAAAATGAGGCCAACAACAATACCAGGAGTAGCTAAAGGAAGAATAATATTTCGAAGCAAAGAGAACTTTGACATTCCAAGTGCTGCACCAGGAAGTCGATAATTCGTTGGGATAGAACTGAGTCCTATTTCTGTCGATCGAATTAAGATGGGTAGCACCATGCATGCGAGTGTCAAGCCACCGGATAAAATTGAAAAACCCAATCCTAAGTACTGGCAGAAGAATGCATTTCCGAAAAGACCAAAAACAATAGATGGAATTCCAGATAATACATCCAAACTTCGACGTATATTCTTTCCAAAAAATCGAGTCGGGTCAGAAAATTCAGATAACCAGATGGCTGTTCCAACTCCGATAGGAACCGCGAATAAAAGGCACACTCCAACGATTAAAAGCGTCGATACTAAAATGGAAGAGATTCCACCGGCACGACCCGAATTTTCGGGTTCTAAAAATAAATACCGCCAATGAATCGTCGAAAGACCCGGCCCCACCATTTGAAAGATAATAAAAATTAGAGTCGCGATAAGCAGAAGAGAAATGCTCCACACCAAAAATGTCATCAGTCTTTCAAAGTAAGTTGCTGCAGGTCTAATCATTCTGGATTCTCCTTTGGAGAAATTCCGCAGATAAGACCAAAAAAATAATAAGAAGGACTAAAATAAGACCACTTACAAACAGCGCAGACCTATGACTTCCAGTCGCATAAGACATTTCAAGAGCCATGTTTGCAGTCAGAGTTCTAACTGGATCAAAAAAGCTTTTAGGTAGTTGAACGACATTTCCGCAAACCATTAACACAGCCATTGTTTCGCCTAAAGCGCGGCCGATTTGCAAGGATAGGGCAGCTAACAAATTTCGTTTAACTGAAGGCAAGATCAAACTAAAGATAGTGCGCCATCTAGAAAAGCCTAATGCTGAGGCTCCATTCAATTGTTCTTTTGGGAACGAATGAAATATCGAGTCAGAAGCTAAGGCCATCGTCGGGAAAATCATAAGAGCCAAAACAAGAATCCCGGCAAGCAAGCTAGCTCCGGGGGGACGAATATTTAATATAAGCGGAACCAAAACGACAAGACCCCAGAATCCGTAAACGACTGAAGGCACTCCGGCAATAAGTTCGATTAAGCGCCGATAAATCCAGGCCAGTTTTGGCGGAGCATAATAGTTGCAGAAAACACCAGAAAAAATACCAAGTGGTGCAGCTAGCAAAACCGCGCAGGTCGCAGCTAAAAGGCTAGCGGTCATCATGGGTACTAAATTAAAAAGCTGTTCCCTTGGATACCAACTGGAATCGATAAAGAAGACTAAGAGGCCAAATTTCTGAAAAACTGGAAACGATTCGGCAATCAGAAATAATAAGATAAGAACGGTGGTAATTCCAGCTAGTGCTGAAAAACCTCTCAGAGTAATTAAAAGAAATTTGTCACTTCGATGCGGGTTCAAAGTATTGCTGTCGAACAATGTTAAAAACCTCAGGCGATTGAGCGAATTCAATAAACTTCTTTGCTAAACCTTTGAGTTCGCCTTTCACAATTAAGTTGAGTGGCCGAGAAAGTGGGAATTTTCCATTTTTAACGTTATCGATTGATGCGGGAACGCCACCCATAGCGAGTAACTTGATTTGGGATCCTTGGCGGGCATCGAATTCAGCAGTTCCAATTGAAACATACCCAATAGAATTTGGATTTCCTGCAACTGTTTTAATTCCTTGTTCGTTATCTCCAATGACAACGCTCGCTTTAATTTGACTATTTTTTATTTTAAAATAATTTTCAAAGAGCTCTAGAGTTGATCGACCCTCAGCCTTATTGACCACAGTTATTGGGGCGTCGGCGCCGCCAACATCTTTCCAATTTTTAATTTCTCCAGTGTAAATTTTCACAACCTGCTCATCGGTCAATTTTTCTATTTTATTTTTTTTATTAAGAATAAGGCAGACTCCGTCTTTAGCAATGACGTGGTTTTTTAAATCGGATTCTTCTGGCTTCAAATCTCTTGATGCCATTCCGATATGAGCTAGTCCTGAACGAGCGTCAGAAATTCCTCTAGAAGAGCCGCCGCTCTGCACATCAATTTTTGTACCTGGGTTTTTCTTTTCGAAAGCTTTCGCTATTTCAAGAACTAGAGGGGCAACAGTGCTTGATCCGGTCAGAGTTAGTTTAGTTTCGTCGGCAGAAGCAATATTAAAAAAGGCGAGTGATGCTAAAATCGGAAAGATAATTTCACAGAACAATTTTTTCATTTTGTACCCCATTTGATAACAGTCGTCGCTACTTCATTATAATATATTTAAATAAAACGTAAAGTATTTTAGCACTAGCGAAAAGAGTACCTTTTATTGTGCCAGTGATTTTTGATACTCCAATTCTTTTTTTGTAATGAACGGGAAGTTCTCCGACTTTCAATTTATGCCTTAAAGCTTTAATTTGCATTTCGATGGTCCAACCGAAATTTGTGTCTTCCATTTTAACTTTTTCAAGCGCTTTCCATCGAATAATGCGAAGTGGGCCTAAATCCGAAAATCGATAGCCATACCGTAAGCTCATGACAAAACTGGCAAACCAGTTCCCAACCTTCGCCTGTATTAAGAGGGCTCCAGGTTCTGATAGGTTGCCCATTCTGCTTCCCACAACAAAATCTAGATTTTCCGAAACAAGATACTGATAAACACGCTCTAGATCAGCTGGTTCGTCGCTAAAATCAGCATCAATAAAAGCAACTACTTCTAAATTTAGGTCCTTGCAGTAGTGAAGCCCAGTTAGGCATGCTTGACCGTAACCACGCCGAGGTTCTGAGATAACTTTAGCTCCCAAACTGAGCGCAATCTCAGCAGTTTTGTCGGTCGAACCATTGTCGACTACAATCATATTCTCCCTGAATCTTTGAGGAACCCTGCTAAGCACTTCAGGAATAGATTTCTCTTCATTTAATGCTGGAATAATGAGGGCGCATTTCAAAACAAAATTCCAATCTGAATAGAGTATGAGTTTTTAGTTATCAAAGTAGTCTTCTTTGCATTCATGATTGCGAGTTATTTTTTTGAGTTCGCCTTTGGTTTTTAGAGTGAACGCAGGAATGGATTTCTTCACTCTTCTGATATGAGCAACAAATATTTTTTCAAAAATTGAATTTCCATCTTTTGTTAATACATACTCTGTTCTTTTTGACCCCTTTTTTACCGCAACTTGCTTTACTAAGTTGTCTTTTTCTAAGCGTTTACAAAAAGTTGACATGTTTGCACGAGATACAAAGAGGTGCTGCGCTAAGCATGAAGCTGAAGTCGCTCCTTCGAAATAGAGTAAGTATAAAATTTGAAATCTTGCATAGGACAGGCCCTCTGCAGAGATAGCTTCCTCGAAAATTGAATAGTTAACTTGGTATGCTGACATTAATAATCGCCAGCTTGCAACCTGGGGATTTCTTAGTAACCCTGCCAACTTTCGATTCTTTTGAGTGATTTTGCGCGGTTCCTTAGGCGTGAAAACTTGCATTAAGTTCTTCTCCAACTATGAAATTTTTGAAGAAATTCAAGCGCCCACTGAGGCGAATTTTTTCTTTTCCAGTTTCCAGCGACATACTTATTGGCTTCACCCATCGTCGGATAGATATGGATTGTGCCTAGGATTTTATTCATACCGAATCCGTGTTTCATTGCGGCAATATATTCTACAATGATATCACTGGCATGAGCTCCAACAATTGTTGCTCCAAGAATTTTATCAGTTCCCGGCTTTGTTAAAACTTTAATAAAACCTTCGTCTGCAGAATCGGTAATGGCGCGGTCTAATTCATCAATTCCGTAATGCGACACTTCATATGGAATATTTTTTTCTTTAGCTTCTAATTCGTTTAGTCCAACTCGAGCAACTTCTGGATCTACGTATGTAGCCCAGGGTATGACGCTATAATCTACTTTGAACTTCTTAAACGGTGAAAACAAAGCATTTACAGCACAGAACCAAGCTTGATGGGAAGCTGTGTGAGTAAATTGAAAAGGTCCGGTCACATCGCCACACACAAAAATATTAGGAATATTCGTTCTCAAAAAAGGATCAGCTTCGATAGTGCCTTTTTTAGAAATCTGTATTCCAAGTTCTTCTAATCCAAAACCTTTAACGTTAGCGGATCTGCCAAGTGCCAATAACACTTCATCAAATTCAATTTCAACTTTTTGTCCGTTGTTATCGGCATGTAGTCGTTTTGTTCCGTCTAAGCTGGAAAATTCACTTGCTGTATGATTCGTTAGAACCTGAATATTTTCTTGCTTAAATTTTGCTTCAATTAAATCTGAGACATCCTGGTCTTCGCGAGGTAAAATCCTCGGCCCTTTTTCAATTAGGTACACTTTACTTCCTAATCTAGCAAAAGATTGCGCTAGTTCGCAGCCAATCGGACCACCGCCCAGAACTAAAAGACGCTTTGGCTGCGTTCTTAAATCCCATATCGAATCCGATGTCCAAGGCTTTACTTGATCAAGTCCTGCAATTGGTGGAACCAATGGGCGAGCACCAGTCGCGATCACAATATTTTTTGTCGTGATTTTTTTACCATTCACTTCAATTTCAAATGGGCTTAGAATTCGTGCAGTACCTGTTATGCAATCAACGCCTAAGTTTTGGTATCTTTCAATAGAGTCGTGAGGTTCAATCTTTTTGATCACTGATTGAATTCGTTCCATAACTTGCGAAAAATTAAAGTTAAGCTGAAGAGTTTCAATACCATATTTTTTCGATTGAGCGGCATCATGAACAAACTTGGCAGATCGTATAAGTGCTTTGCTTGGAACGCAGCCCGTATTAAGGCAATCGCCGCCCATCTTATGTTTTTCAATTAATGCGACCTTAGCTTTTACGGCAGCGCCGATATAGGCAGTTACCAGGCCGGCTGCTCCTGCGCCGATAGCAACGAGGTTGTAATCAAAGTGGGCTGGTTTTTTAAATCGGCTGTAAGCTTTTCTAGATCGAAGGGTTTCAACAATTTTTTTTGCAATTATGGGAAGAAGGCCTACAAAAACAAAAGTGCTAATAAGAGAAGGAGAAAGTAAACCTTTGAGGCTTGTTACATTAACAATTTCCGTACCCACTTTGACATAAGCGGCCGTGCCTAACAACATTCCTAACTGGCTAACCCAGAAAAATGTCCAAGTTTTCATTCGAGTAAGTCCAAGAGCAAGATTGATGACAAAAAATGGAACAACTGGGATGAGTCTCAGGCTGAAAAGATAAAATGCACCTTCCTTTTGAATGCCTTCATCAATTTTATCCAGACTTGTCTGAAAACGCTTTTGTACTGTGTCTCGAAGAAGATAACGAGCTCCTAAAAAAGCAAAAGTAGCACCAACCGTGCTGGCAAATGAAACTAAGATCGTTCCAAAAAACCAGCCAAAAATAGCTCCGCCCGCTAATGTCAGAATTGTCGCGCCAGGAAAAGACAGAGCAGTCGATATTATATAGATAACTAAATAAACAAGTATGAAAACCAATTTGTTCTGATTATATGTTTCTTGGAGTAAGGTATTTTGAGATTTTAGGTAATCCAAAGACAAATACTGTCCAAGATCAAAATAGAAAAAAGCTGACGCTATTAGTAAACCAAACAGGACTATCACTATCTTTTTCATTTTTTCTCCGAACTAATGTTAATATATGAACTAATTATCCTGACGCAAGTTAATAAGCAAAAGTTAGATAATGGAGAGTCTTCAATGAATATGCAAAGTAGCCTCAAATTTAAACTTAATCGACCTGGTCTTAAGTTAGGCAGCTATTTTTTAGCATCATTTATTTTCTTTTTTACTTCACAAGGTTTTGGCTTCGATCATTCACATAGCCGCTGGGATTCAGTTTTAAAAAAATACGTCGTGAAGCAGGGCGCCGCCACAAAAGTTAACTATCTTGAACTTCAAAAAGACCGAACAAGTCTAGAAGCCTACTTAAAAGAAGTTCAAGCTGTGAAGCTAACCGAATACAAAGCTTGGACAGATCCCCAAAAGTTAGCTTTTTTATTTAACTCTTATAATGCGTTAACCGTAGACCTTATACTTAAGAACACATCGCCTCAAAAGCCACTTCAATCTATAAAAGACATTGGGAATTTAATTCGCAATACATGGAAAATCAAATTTTTCACTTTTCTGGGTGAATCAAGTCACTTAGACCATATTGAACAGGAAATCGCACGGCCGCAATTTGATGAACCGCGAATGCATTTTGCCTTTAACTGTGCAGCTATTGGCTGCCCCAATCTTATTGACCAAGCTTTTGTGTCAGAAAGATTAAATCAGCAACTCGATCAAGCTACGAAGGATTTCTTGTCAGACACTTCGCGAAATAGACTTTCGAAAGACGGAAAAACCATCGAGCTTTCCCAAATTTTTAATTGGTACGGTGAGGACTTTGAAAAGAGTAAAAAGTTTAAATCGTTAAATAATTTTCTAGCCACTTATATGACATTGCCTGAAAAAATAGCAATTAAAGTCAGATCGGGTGACATCAAATTAAAGTATTTGGATTACGACTGGTCACTTAACAAAGCTAAGTAACTTTAAAGTAATAGTTAAGTAAGAATTCTAATCTAATATTTGGCGGCTCGTGTCTAGACCTTTGTCAGCTCTGAATTAAATGTTGATATGTTAACAAAGTTCTAATTAAATATTCTGGAAGTGAACTTTTAAAGTCTCGACAGTAGATTTAAAGTAAACAGTTTTAAACAAATCAAGTGAGGTCTATATGAATAAAAAGCTAATAGGGTTGTTAACTCTTGTGGCATTTTTAACACCAAATCTAATTTTTGCCAGTGGCAATGTTGGATCAACTCGTTTTCCAGCGAAATCATTTAAATGTAAAAAGAACGAATCAAAAGAAGAGTGCAAAGCACGCTTGAAAGAAAAGAAGGATTAATCGATGAAAAAACTAATAGTTGTTACATTAGGAATGTTTCTTTCATTTACAGCATCTGCTGCAGAACACGGTTTAAGAAGTGTTCGATTAGAACTAGGTCAGGGTACAGCTGATCAAATTTATGCTGGTAACGGAGATAAAGTTGATATTTCCACAGTTTTAGGCGCAGGTGTTGAGCGCAATGCTCAGACGACTACTATTCAAGCTGAATATGGATTATCTGATGATAGCCAGATGGATTATCATGTTACTTATATGAATGTAGATGCTGGTTCTGGCGATCCTACTAACGGTGGAAAAGAAAATATCGGTGGTATTGCTGAATTGGGCGCTCGTTACATGAAAGATTGTAACATGGCTGACTTTGCAATTAGCTACGGTTTCGGAGTTCGTACGCAAGGTGACAATCGTGGTGGAGCTGCATTTTCATCATTGTCTGATGGCTTCACTAAGTATGATTATTACTTAGGTGCTGGATACGATATTGGAATAGTAAATTTGAATCTTTCTGGACGTTACACTGACCGCGCGAGCACGGAAGCAAAAAATCAAACTTTGTTAGATTTCACTGCGTCTTTCATGGTAATCGATGATCTTCAACTTTCTGCGACTTATCAGAACTTTAAGACTCAAGGTGGAAAAGATCTTCTTGCGGCTGGATTCTCTTTCTCAACTGTAAAAGAAGAATACACTGCGACGATTTTAGCTGCGGGTTACAAATTGAATGAACAATATCTTATTGATGCAAGTTACGGTTCGAAAACAGACGGTAAGAACACAGATGTTAATAAAACTGTGGCTCTTGGCGTAACATATTTATACTAATTACCTACATACGTTAGTAAATGTTTTGTTTCAGAAGGCGGGATTTTTCTCGCCTTTTGTTTTTTCTAAGGATTGAATTTTGAAAGCGGCAAAAGCTAGTATAAGACCGTAAGCCGGCCAGTGAAGGATTTCATAAAGTTTAGGATCAACAAACCATGAATATCCTAATACTGTTAAAACAGGTAAACTCCAGGTCCACTTGGGAGCTATTAATAGCATCAAAGGTAAAATCCAAAGCCAGTACCAAGTATTAAGAACAGCACTAAAAACAAAAAGCATCATGGTAAGTGCTACAATGTTTCGGCATAAACTTTCTACTGAAATTAACTGACTGGTTTGATCATTATTAAAAGTCTTGCGACCTTTTATGACGAGGACTAAAGCATAAAATCCGAAAGCTACTCCGCATATAAGTCGAGCTATGAGACCACTTTCTAAATTTTCATACGAGATTTGATCCGGAATTACTTCATGCAAATAGCCATATCCTAAGACTTTTTGAATAATGCCAAATGCTGAATCAAAGAAAACCCATGTGTTAGCAAACGCTCCAGCTCCAGAAAACAGAGTTTCATAAGAACTCAAAAATACGCTGTAAACGGCTAATAATGAAAATCCTATTATTACTAAAAATCTCTTTTTGATAAATGAATGTTGCAAAAGCAGAGGTAGAAAAATGAGGGGATAAAGTTTACTTGCAACAGCCATGGAAAATGCAACAGCTGCCTTTGCGTGAGCTTTCAAATTTAAAAATGTCAGAAAATAAATGCTAGTTAATAAAAACAAAGTGGATAACAAATCGAAATGAATAGAGTTAAAATTTTCTTTCATGACTGTTGGAAAGAATAAAAACATCAGGACAGGGGTTTGATTCCTATTCAGCCTTTTGCAAAGAAGGCTAAGAGAAAACGCGACCAACAGCTCTAGAACAACTGCGCCTATCCGAAGCCCAAAAACTGATTCGCCAAAAGTGGCAAAAATTCCGGCGAAATAAAACTGCGCAACCGGGGGATAAATCGTGCGAATGTCTGGATAATTAATCAAAGATCGCCAAGCGGACACAATAAGATCTAATTTTTCATCTAATGGAGCATATTGGTATGGGTTGATGCCAGAAAGAAAGACTTGGCCATCCCAGAGGTACCTATAATAATCGTCCTCTAAAATGGGAGCTCTAAATGCTAGAATCCCCCGCGACAAGATATAGGCAATAATGAAAGAATATTTAAAGACAGTTTGAACTGTGCTTTTCGAAAGTTGCCATATCAAAACTAGTTGAAAAATTTGAAGAAAAAACATGACCTTAAATATGACTAGCGGAGAGCTGGGTATTAAATAAATGAGGTTGCTGAAGGCCAACAAAAAAACCGTAATATGAGAAGTGAATTTTCCTATCGGAAGCATGGTTACTTTCAGCAAGTTGACTTCATTGATTGATTTCAAGATGATTAAATCTGTCGTAAGACGACTTAGCAAGCTCAATGAGTTAAAAAATGATGAAGATATCAGTCGAAATTTCAATTGTTGTTCCAGTCGACACCGGCGATTCAAGCTGGAGGCCTCTGCTTAATCAACTCAAGTCCGAGACACAGTTTAAAGAAATTGTGATTTCCGCAATGGACGCTCCTCCAGCTGACTGGGATAAAATCAAATCAGCGTTTCAGATACCTTTAGTTTGGTGGGTCAATTCTAAGCGCGGCCGGTCTGCTCAAATGAATAACGGTGCCGAGCAGGCAACGGGTCAATTTATTTGGTTCGTGCATGCAGACAGTGAGATTCATGCGGAAAGTTTCGATCGCCTGAATTACTTATTAACCAGTAATCCCACAAGCCTTGTTTATTTTGACCTAAAATTTAGTTGTGGATCTTATCGAATGAAGATCAACGAAATCGGCGTTAAGATCAGATCCAATCTTTTCAAAATGCCTTTTGGCGACCAAGGGTTGTGTATAAGTCGAAATCTTTTCTACCAGGTAGGGCGATACAATGAAGAAACAGAGACCGGCGAAGATTTAGAATTTGTCGTTAAATGCCAAAGAAGCCATATTGAACTTTGTCCTACTGGAATTTGGATCAAAACTAGTCCACGAAAGTATTCAAAGAATGGCTGGCTAGAAACAACATTTGAACATCTGAAGTTATCGCTTAGCTTGAAATCAAAATTTAAAAAGATAAATCGGATAGCAATTGCAATTTTTGTAAAGACTCCGGGTTATTCGCCGATCAAAACAAGATTAGGGAAAACGCATGGCCAAGAATTTGCAGAAGGATTTTATAGGCATTCTGTTTTCTGTATTAAGGATCTTATGACGGAACTTAAAACAAAACATGCAGATGTAGATGTTTATTGGGCTATCGCTGAAGAGCTCCATCTTGTTTCAGAACACTGGCCCGATTTTTTTAAAATACCACAGGGTAGTGGAAGTTTGGGCCAACGACTTCATCAAGTTTATAATTCACTCTTAAAAAACTACAAGTCAGTTATTCTAATTGGTTCTGATTCCCCGCAGTTATCTTTGGCCCATTTGGATGCGGCTATCCAACAGATTAAGAGTTCAGATTTTTTAATAGGGCGGGCTCATGATGGCGGCTTTTATTTATTTGCCGGGCAGAAGGTGATCGCGGAAAACATATGGAATTCGGTGCCGTACAGCGTGGATAATACATCTGAAAGGCTTGTCGAGCTACTTTCCGCCGATTCAAAAGTATCTGAACTGGAAGAAAGTTTTGACGTCGATGAAGAAGAGGATCTGAATAGACTGAAGTTGCATTTTGCTAATCAAACAGTTTTAACTCAGTCGCAAAAAAACCTAGCTTTGTTTTTGAACACCTAGGAAATTTCAAACTATATTACACGTCTTCTAAAGAAGTTTCGATTTCAGCCCAAAGCTGAGGGCTCAAGAGTTCGCTTCCGATCAACAGCACAGGCTCTTGATCTTTAGCGCGGCCCTTCTTGGCTTCTGAAGGTAGAAAACCAGTCCCACCGAATTTTTCTAACCATTCTTTTCGAATCATCAAAGAATTAGAAACCAACACGTTTTCATTTTCAGAGCGATCCCGCTCGTGAACGCGATTGTATTCGAAAGTACTGAGCACATTGATATCACGTTTTCCTTCAACTTTATCCAAGCGCTGATAGCCGATTTCAAGCAAGTGCTTGTACTTCTGTCGTCCCGGAGTTTTCGAAGAAAAAATTAAATCCAAATCGCCAGAAAGAAAATGCGATTCCAATTCGGACAAATCATAAATATCTAAAGTAATTTTTTTGATGCCGACTTTTTTAAAACACATATCGGCCATCTTCATCGCGAAAGTAGCTAAACCTTCGAGGGTGCCAATGTGAAGTTCAGCGACCATCTCGTTATTGGCAACAACCTGAAGTTCAGATTCCATGCGACGTTGAGTTTTCTCGTATATTTCAGAAACCTGCGCAGCCAAGGGAGTCCATCCAGATTTACGTTTTGCCGAGCGATCAAGTAAAACAATTTGAAGCTCGTCTTCGATCTTTGCGATAATCCGCGAAAGCTGAGGCTGGCTTAATCCAACATGCAAAGCTGCTGCAGATAAATTCTTATGGTGAATCGCTTTAGCCAGAATACTGAGTTCGTAATGAATCCCGTGCATTTAAAAAATCCCTTAATCTTACGGTTTGCGAATGTAGTGGTAAAATCCAACTAGGCCCAAAGCACCAGCCATTGAATAAAGAATAATACTTAAAAGTGGCATCTGATGAATTGGATCTTGCAAATTATGTTGAG
>JANPPO010000231.1:0-1770 GCA_031428555.1 Bdellovibrionales bacterium
GAGAAAGTTGACACTGGTACTTTGAATTTTTCGAAAAAAAATTCGGAAGGCAATGTAATCACAAACACTTCGATTAAGGAAGTTCAAGCATTCGATCTAAATTTGCCGTCACTACCTTTGATATCGGGGTTTAGCAAAGCCCGCGGCCTTATGATCTCAAGTTTCCCGCTGACTCAACCTACGAATTTTAGTTCTCGTGATTTTAGGGGATCACTGCCTTCTGGATGGGAAATTGAACTTTATCAAAATGATCTTTTAATTGGGCGCGAAGTGGCCGAAGCAGGTCGAGAGTATGAATTTAAAGATGTTCTGCTCTTGTATGGCGTGAATCGTTTTCGACTTGTTTTCTACGGCCCGCAAGGTCAAAAAAGAGAAGAAGTCGAAACGGTCAATATTGGTCAGAATTTTACAAAACCAGGAGAAGGTCATTACCGAATCGCATTGGCTGAAAAGTTTGAAGTTGGTGAAGATTTTAGAACAATTCTTCAGTATCAATACGGACTGACTCGTAATTGGAGTTTGGGCTCCGCGTATTTAAGATCAGACACAAGTGATAAGTTAACAACCGATCAGTATGGACTTCTTAGTGTAAACGGCACGATGTCACGTTTTCTTGTATCTCTCAATGCTGCTTCTTCTGAAAATTCGGGCAGTGCCTTTGAGGAATCTGTTCAAATTCCATTTGAGAGAGGTTCCATTCGGCTAAGTCAGGCCCAACTATTTAAGTTTCGCAGCGATCTTTTCGGATTTACAGAAGATCTCGAATTAAAATCGTTAACCAAATTAAGTGGTAGCTGGGGGTTTCCAAACTTTTTATCATTAAGACTGGGCGCAGATATCAATCAGAAAGAGTATCAAAACAGCAAGCAGACAACAGTAACCCAAAGAACCTCCTGGCAGACAGGCAATACTTTTTGGTTCAATACTTTCGAGTATGATAAGCAGGTCGAACCTGCATTGAGTGGCCAGCTTGCTGTTCTTTCAAATGCTTTGGGTTTTGAAATTCGACCCCAAATCGAATATGCGAATGACGTTAACGCTGTGGAAGTTTCTTTACTAAAGAAGATATCTGACAAATTTAATTATGAAGTCGGTTATCGTGATTCGTTTCTGGAAAAACTTCGCGAAGCAAGATTTACACTGACACAAGTCCGAAAAGCTTTCACTTGGAGTGCGCAGGCGTCAACCAATAGTGTAGGAGAATATAGAATTTTAGGATTGATTTCATATAGTTTAGTTTCTGATCCAAATGGTCGAGCACCAGCCTTTTCGCCTTATGCGCAAGTTGATTTTGGTGCAGCCAAGACTAGAGTTTTTCTGGATCGAGATTATAATTCGATTTTTTCGGCTGGTGATACTCCAATTGAAAATGCCCATATTTTAATGAACCAGAATGAAACTAATAGTCTAACTTCTAAAGATGGTGAAGTTATCTTGGCAAGACTTCCAGTTCATGAAAATGTTGATTTATCTGTTTCATTAAGAAGCTTACCTGATCCTTTGTATAAACTCGTAAAAAAAGGAATTCGAATTACGCCACGAACGGGGCATGTGTATGAAATTGATTTTCCAGTTATTATACAAACTGAAATAGAGGGGCTCGTTCAAATTAATTCCAAGCGGGGGATCCGGCCTCGCGGGCAGATTCAGATGGAATTGTTAAATAAGGCCGGCACTGTTCTTTCAACAGTCCGAACTGCTGCTGATGGATATTTCATATTAGAAAATATTAATCCGGGTTCGTATCAATTAAGACCAAAACCAGAGCAA
>JANPPO010000232.1:0-4036 GCA_031428555.1 Bdellovibrionales bacterium
CTTATTCAAACTGTTGCAAATCGTGTTATCGAAATAGATGGAACAATTGTTTACGATAATCACTGCACTTATGATGAATACCTTGCTTCGAAAAAGGCTAAGCAGTGAAACTTGAATCCGGCTCTACAGTTACCTTAAGTCGCAACATTGGTTTACTTGCGCTCACTCTTTATGGTGTTGGTGATATCTTAGGGGCAGGAATCTACGGACTTGTTGGAAAAGCAGCAGGCCAAATGGGAAATTCAGTTTGGTTAGCATTTTTAACAAGTATGATTGCTGCGGGCCTAACTGGTTTATCTTATGCTTCTCTTGGTTCTCGCTATCCAAAAGCCGGCGGGGCATCTTATGTTACTCTGCGTGCATATCATAAAGCTTGGCTTGCTTACGGAGTAGGTCTCGCCGTTTTGGCTTCTGGCTTAACTTCTATGGCAACTGCTACTAGAGCTTTCTCTGGATACTTTCAAGGTTTGCTAGGTGGCGGAATTCCATTGTCAGTTTTAATTGTTGGTTTTGCTTTAGTGTTAGCGTTTATCGTTTTTTGGGGAATTCGTGAAGCAATGTGGGTGAACGCACTTTGTACGGTCATTGAACTGGCGGGCCTTACGATCGTGATATTTTTTGGTTTCAAATATATCGGCGCTGTTGATTACTTCGATGCAACAACTGTCACTAATCCAACCGGAGACTTAACCCCTGCTTTGATTTTAACAGGTGCTGTTCTGACTTTTTATTCCTTTGTGGGCTTTGAGGACATTTTAAATATTGCGGAAGAAATCAAAAATCCGCAGCGCAATTTACCGCTTGGGCTGATTCTAGCTGTGTCTATTGCATCAGTTATATACATGCTTGTAAGTGTGATTGCGGTTTCCGTAGTACCTGCAGCAGAACTAGCAAATTCTAACCAGCCGCTTGTTCAGGTGGTGAAAACTGCAGCACCGTGGTTTCCTCCTGCGGCTTTTTCAGTTATTGCGATGTTCGCGATTTCAAATACTGCACTTTTAAATTTTGTTATGGGTTCACGCTTAGTCTACGGAATGGCAAAACAAGGGCTACTTCCAAAAGCATTATCAAAAGTGCATGCGAAAAGACGTACTCCGCATGTGGCGGCGGGAATTTTATTAGTCATTTTGTTAGCACTTGCACTGTCTGGGGATATTACTTCACTTGCAAAATCGACAAGTGTTTTGATTTTGGTTTGTTTCATGTTGGTTAATTCAGCGCTAGTAGTATTGAAGCATCGCAAAGATGAACCCAAAGGAAAATTTGAGGTTCCAACTTTTGTTCCTATTTTAGGAGCTATCATCTGCGGCGGGCTTCTTGTTTCCGCAGAAGCCCCAGAGCTTAAGACCGCAGGAATTATCCTGGCCGTAATCGCAGTACTTTATTTTGTTTTAAGGCCAAGTTCCGATGCCATTAAATCGATGGATGTATAACCCGTTAATCTTTTTTCTCGAAGTAAGCTAAATCTATAAAAATAGAGGCTGCTAGCAAAACTTTTCGATCTTCGTCGGTTAAGCTATAGTCTTGAATATCCAGCATAAAGTTATCCTTATCTGTATAAGCTTCAGCCAGTAATCCAGCCCACTTCTTTTTGATTTCTGCCACTGTTTTACCATTGCGAATGAAAGTAAATGTCCAAAATTTCCAGATAGGTGAAGAGACTGTCATGACAACTCTACCGGACTGATCTTCGATAGCAAACTTCTTGGTTAAAATAGAAAATTGCTTCTGAATAGCGCCGATGACGTGCCCGTACCCTGTTTTGACTTCAATGCGTTTAAAAAACCAACGAAATGGGTGGTGGGCCACCATAAACAACTCTCGATTTGGGGTGAAGAAGTGAATATCAAAGGTGCGCCAGTGCCCTAGATTTTGTCTGAAGAGAAAACTTAAGAAACCTTTTTGCTGCTCGGCTGCATATGCCAAGGGCCTTTTGTGTTCGTCTAAGATTTCATACTTATTGCGGGTTTCAAAGCCAATCCACTCGGCCAGTTCAAACACCTGACGAATGAACATTTTATTAACTTGGCTCAAATTTAAGCTGTCAGGTTTATTCACCGTTTATCACCTTTGTTGGTTTACATGAAAGTACTCTCTTCTGGCATGAATTCAATAAAAACTGTATGCTATTAGTGCTATACATCAGTTT
The DNA here is from genome assembly GCA_031428555.1 of Bdellovibrionales bacterium. Taxonomy (GTDB): domain Bacteria; phylum Bdellovibrionota; class Bdellovibrionia; order Bdellovibrionales; family Bdellovibrionaceae. Next base: position 2,150 of record JANPPO010000232.1, read on the forward strand.
AAATAATTAAAAAAACATACAGGTTTTGATGAAAAATATTTTCCGCCGCGGCTTACCCGATTCTATATTTACTGAACTTGAAGATCCTATTCGAGCAGAAATTTTTGGTGTTGCAAGATTAGAAGGTCATGCCGAAAGCTTAGCGCTTGCCCAAACGGTGACGACTGAACCTCAATATGGCAAAGCACTCGCACCTCGTGTCGTGGAAAACAGAAAAGTTTTAGTATTTGCCTATCAAACTGTTTTACAAGCTGTTGAAGAACAGCGTGCGATTACCCCGGCAGCTGAATGGCTCATTGATAATTTTCATATCGTTCGCGCGCAGCTTAAAGATATTCATGATCACTTACCGCCTGAATATTATAAAATGCTTCCAAAGATCGCGGAAGGCCCACTTGCCGGCTACCCACGAGTTTACGGAATCGCATGGGCTTTTATTGCGCATACTGATAGTCGACTCGATCCAGACTTACTCAAAATATTTTTAGCGGCGTACCAAAAAGTTCAACCTCTTACAATTGGTGAACTTTGGGCCATACCCATTACTTTAAGACTCGTTCTAATTGAAAACTTACGGCGCCTTGCTGCTAGAATCGTAGGATCTCAGAATTCAAGATTCGATGCTGACCAAATCGCTGATTCGCTTTTAGGTTTAGGTGAAACAAAACAAAGAACTCATGATGAAGTCATTAATGCTCTAGAAGGTAAAAAAATCTCTCGAGGATTCGCAGTTCAAATTCTACAAAGACTTCGTTTTCAAGAAGAGCGCGTTGGGCCCTTGCTTCAGTATTTAGAAAAGCGCCTAAGCCAAGATGGAGCTTTGATAGAAGAGCTTGTCACTTCTGAACACGTTTCACAAAGTGCTGCAAACATTACGGTTCGAAATATTATTACAAGTGCACGCCTCATGTCAGCTTATGACTGGCCAGATTTCTTTGAAGAAGTCAGTTTGGTTGATAAAGAGCTTCGAGATTATTCAGACTTTGGCACTATGGATTTCACAACGCGAGATCGCTATCGTCACAGAATTGAAGATCTCGCTCGCTGTTCGAATCTTTCAGAAACCCAGGTTGCTAAAGCTGCTATTGAAAAAGCGCGCAGCTCTAATGGAATTCATGAACCTGGATATTATATTATTGGCACCGGTCGGTTTGAGTTTGAAAAATCAATTGGATTTTCTTCAAGCTTTAGAATCAAATTACTTCGCTGGTATAAACGAAACGGTACTTTACTTCACTTAAGTTCGATTTTTACACTCACGGCAATTATTTCAGTATTTACTCTTTACTTAACTTACTTTGAAAGCCCTACGCCTGCGTGGGTCTATTTTGTAGTTTCATTTTTTGTGGCGATTATCTCTTCTGAATTAGCAATTGCACTCGTAAATCGCTTAACCGTTGCTTTCTTAGGCCCACGTCACTTACCGCGTCTCAATTTTGAACGTGGGCTTCCGAATGACTGCAGAACTTTTATTGTTGTTCCAACTTTATTAACTGATGAAAGAAAAATTCGTCAGCAGCTAGAACAATTAGAAGTTCACTATCTTTCGAATCAGGACGAAAATATCTATCTTGCTTTGTTAACAGATTTTTCCGACTCGAAGTCAGAAAAAACTGAAAAAGATGATGTTCTGATTGAAACGGCTTATCATGAACTGAATCTGCTCAATTTGAAATATCCAACCAAAGATGGTGATCATCGTAGATTTTCAATTTATCACCGGAAGCGATTATACAATCCACAAGAAGAGCGTTGGATGGGTTGGGAAAGAAAGCGCGGAAAGCTTCAAGAGTTTAATCACCTTCTTTTAGGTGCAGCGAACACTTCTTATTATCCATTCGGTGGACAAGATCTATCAGTTCCAAAAGATATTCGTTATGTGATTAC
>JANPPO010000233.1:0-4556 GCA_031428555.1 Bdellovibrionales bacterium
AAACCGACCGCAGGAAGTCACAACTGATGTTTCCAAAATGCCAGAAATTCCTCCGGCTCCAGAAGTTCCGGTAACAAAAATCCCAACTCCTAATGAACTTATTCGTTTAGGTGTTATTTTGGGGCCAGGCGGATCAAAGACCTTTGCTCAAGTTGGATTCTTAAAAGAACTTCAAGCTCGGAAAATTCCAGTTCATGCCATTGTGGGTATGGAATGGGGTGCACTTGTCGCATCAAGTTTCGCTGCGAAGGGTTCTGCTCATGAAGCTGAATGGCAGTTATCGAAGTTGAAAGACAGCGGTTCTAACTGGCTTGGAAACAACAAGAGTAATATCAAAGATCTACTTGATCCATTGAAGCCATTCTTGGGGTCGTATAAGGCTGAATCTTTGAAAGTTCCTTTTGCTTGCCCGTCAATGAACTTAAAAAAAGCTCAAGTTTACATGATGGCTAAGGGACAACTCGACCAGCTGTTGCCTTATTGCCTGCCTTATCCGCCCTATTTTAGCGACTTTGATAGAAATATTGCTGGCCCAAGGGAAATTCAAATGGCCGTTGATTACCTTCGTCGCCAAGGCGCGAACTACATTATCCTTGTAAACGTCCTAGGGGGCATTAGCCAAGATGAGCCTATAAACTGGCTTGAGTTGGCTTATGATATGAAGCGCAAATGGCCTGGGGTCCACGATCGATTAGATATCGTAATAAGTAACAAAGAGATTAGCGATTTCAAATCTCGCCAGGAATTGATACAATTAGGATCAGAGCAATCCGCAAAATTCACCGATAAATTAATGAATCGGTTCTAAGAGGTCACCATGAGAAAGCCAAATGAGAGCATCGAAATGTTTAAAAAGAGACGCCAAAAAGCCCTAAGTAAATTAGGGTCGAAGGCACTAATCGTTGCTGCTCATCCGGAATTACTAAGAAATGACGATGTTCATTTCCCGTATCGCCAAGACTCAAATCTTTATTATTTAACAGGCTTCGAAGAGCCTGAAAGTATTTTATTACTATTACCTGGGAAAAATCCGCAGGAAGTGATGTTCGTTCGTCGAAAAAATCCAGAGCGTGAAACTTGGGATGGATTTCGTTACGGACCAGCCGATGCACAAACTCAGTTTAAAATGGACGCGGTTTATCCAATTGATGAATTCGAAAGTCGTGCAGCGGAACTTTTAAAAGGTTTTGATGGCGTTTACTATCGTCTTCGGAAGAATCCAAAAATGGATGAAACTGTTTTAGGTATTGTCGAAACTTTAAAGCGCAGTCAGGGTCGCACCGGCCAGGGACTTATGTCTTTGCATGATGCCGATGAATTCTTAGGAGAGATGCGAATTATCAAAAGCGAAGAAGAACTTCACAACCAAAGACAAGCTTGTGAAATTTCGGCTCAAGGTCACATCAGTGCGATGAAAAAAATCCGTCCTGGAATGACTGAACGACAAGTTCAGGCAATTTTACAATACGAATTTTTAAATCGCGGTTCTGCTCGTGAAGGTTATCATTCAATCGTTGCTTCTGGAAACGCAGCAACGACGTTGCATTATAACTTCAACGATCAACCTTGCCGCGATGGCGATCTTTTGTTGATCGATGCCGGCACTGAATACAACTACTACACAGGTGATATCACTCGAACTTTTCCAGTGAATGGCCAGTTTAAAAAAGCTCAGCTTGAAGTTTATAATCATGTTTTGAATATTCAAAAAGAGCTGATTGAAATGGTAAAGCCTGGTGTTCCGTTCAAGCAATTTCATGACAAGACAGCAGAGCTTTTAACAGACGCAATGCTTGATTTAGGATTATTAACCGGCAAACGCGCCGAGATGATCTCATCAGGCCAACATCGTAAGTATTATCCCCACGGGGCAGGACACTATTTAGGAATGGATGTTCATGATACCGGAAGATACATAGTGAACGGGGAACCTCGTCCAATCGAACCAGGCATGTGCTTTACGATCGAGCCAGGTCTCTACATCCCAGCTCACGATCAATCAGCACCAGCCGAATACCGCGGCATCGGCGTGCGAATCGAAGACAACATCCTCGTAACCTCAACGGGCTACGAGAACATGACAAAAACAGCACCAAAAGAAGTCGCCGACCTAGAAAAAATAGTCGGCAAAGGCTAAAGGTAGCTCCTCACTTGTGAGTAGGCGGCGAGTCAAATAGGCCCGGTTCTATCACCGGGCTTTTTCTTTTTTAAGCGATCGCAGGTTTTGGTTTTAGAAGTTCTCTGATATAGAGAGCGACGCCAGTCCACACAAAGCAGAAAGCTATCAATCTTCCTGAGCTGACGGGTTCACCGTACATGTAGTGGCCAATAAAAAATTGCAAAGTGGGTCCAATAAACTGCATCACTCCGCTGTGATTCAAAGGAACAACTCTCATTGATAAAGAGAAAAGGAGTATTGGGATAGCGCTCACGATACCACCACCGACGAGTAATATATAATCGAACGGTAGAAGCTCTGCAGTTTGATTTGCTCTCCAAAAAAACGCAGCAAAGATTGCAGGCGCGATCAAAATTAGATTTTCTAAAAATGAGGACTCAAGTCCGCCCACCTTTGTTCTTTTCTTTAGAACACCGTAAGTACTAAAAGTGAAAGCAAGCCAGAGCGCTATCCAAGGAATAGTTCCATTGAGTACAATAAGAAGAAGAACACCTAATCCTGCAACACTTGCGGCGATCTTCATCCCAGTCGATAAACGTTCTTTAAAAATCACAGCTCCAATAACGATATTTACAATTGGAGTCATGAAATACGCTAAACTTCCCTCCAAAATGTGCCCTGAATTAACAGCATAGACATAAATATACCAGTTTGATCCAATTAGAAGTGCCATTGCGAGAATAACAAGAAAATGATTTTTTAAGAGACGCAAAGTTTCTGTGATCTTAATATTACGACTTAGAAAAAGGATGATCGCGAAAAATGCAAATCCCCAGATCACGCGATGGAAAAAGATTTCATAAGAAGAAAGATGGCTCAAGAGTTTCCAATAAATTGGAAAAATTCCCCAAGCGAAGTAAGCCCCAAGAGCTTGCAGATACCCTTTAGATATTTTCATTAAAATTTCAACACGTCGTTACGCAAAATGTACCTGTCACATTCAGCCTTCAACAAAGCGATGAGAGAGCCAGTTTTTTGTTTCGGCTAATTTCAAAAGTTTCGATTCTGACTTAAATAATTTGTCATCCCGATGAGCTGCGGATACTGCAAGGCTCAGGTGAGTTGCGCAGCCAAGTAATTCTTGATCGCCTTCGCTATTGCCGGAAGCAAAAAAAGGTTTTTTCCCATGCGTGCGCGCAAGAAGTGCTTCGACTTTTCCTTGTCGGTAAGTGATGACACCTTTTTGCTTATCGGTGACTTTGCCGCTAACGACCTCAGTTTCAATTCCGATCACATTATCTTTTGTCAGCGAAAGAAGGTGAGCACCCGGTTCGACAGCCCATTTTACCGACGCGGTGACGATAAAAACTTGAACATTCTTCATAAGAAAATAATCAATCAACTGTTTTTGTGGTCCAAAAACGGGAACTTGATTGAGCGCTTGAACGCCTTCTTCGGCCCATTTCTGAACCGTTTCCAGGCTTTGATTTTGTAATATTTGAGCGAGCCAAAGATAAGCTGTTGGCAGATCTTGCGCCTTCAGATTTTCATAGTGACTCCAAGGGTCTACGGGAAGTGGAACCTTCTTATTTTCAATCAGAAAATCAAAAAAAGCTTCACCGAGATCAGTGTCCCATAGAGTTCCGTCAGCATCGAATGCGGCAACTGGATTTTCATCGCGTTGGAGCACCTGCTCCAGAGTGTTGTTTATTTTTTGCCAGACTTCGGCCGAATAATCTTTGAATTTCACATTGAATTCCATATTCGCCTAGTATGAAATACAGGTTCCCAAGTGACAAGGAGTGAGCGCAGCATGAGTCTTTTTTTCCGCATCGCTACGTTAGAAGACTTGAACGAAATTTATGAGTTCGAAACAAAGAAACTTCATGAACTAGTTAACGATCCAATGGAAAGAGAAATCCAAAGTTGGAATTCTAAATGGAGAAAAGAAGCTCTTGAGCACTATTTGCCCTCTGGCTGGTGTTTTATTGCTCGTGATCCACTATTGAAGAGTGATTTTTCCTCGGAAGGTCAATTAGTTGCCTATTTTTTAGCCCAGCCAATGCTTTTCGTCGATGGCCAAACCCAGTCACTTTGGGTAGAGCATGTTGCTTATTCGTCACTCCAATCTCGAGATGAAATTTGTGATCTTGCTTACAAGTTATCGCGCGAAAAACATTTTCAACGTGTGTACTTTCCAAACAGTAGCCTTATTATGAATTCAATAACTCACATGAAACCTCAACCCTTCGCACTATCTGCAGTTTATGTGAAAACAACAAAGGCTTAAACCGATGAAAGAATACTCATTCCGGACCCGTGAAGAAAATAAAAAAAAACTGGGCCAGGAAGTATTCGATCTTGTCATAATCGGTGGTGGTATCAATGGCGCGGGAATCGCCCGTGATGCTGTTTCCAGAGGAATGAAAGTTGCCGT
>JANPPO010000234.1:0-3717 GCA_031428555.1 Bdellovibrionales bacterium
AAGTCAGTAATCAAGGTTTTGCCAGAGCAGAAAACTTACTCTCTTCCCACTTGCCGGTTTTTGATCCGGAACTTTATGGTCGGCAGGGTAAGATTATGGATAGTTGGGAATCTGTCAGACATAACCAAGAACCTGCGGACAGTTTAATATTTGAACTCAGAAAACCAGCGATAATAAATTATGTTTCATTGTCAACGAAGTACCACTTAGGAAACCATCCGCAAGCAGTACAAGTGGAAGCTCGGCCTGAAGCGAATGCAGAGTGGCAAATTCTTGTTCCGAAAACAGAACTAGCTGGTCATTGTTCAAAAAAAATTAAGCTTTCGGCCAACAACAATATTTACCAGCAAATTAAAGTATTGATGTTTCCAGATGGTGGGCTGACACGCTTAGGTCTTTATGAATCACTTCCCGATTTAGAGATAAAAAACTTTTTAGAAATTCATTCCGCTCGAAACATTATTTTCGAAGATCCGATTCCTCATCCAAAAAAGCCTTTGACGCCAAAATTTCATGTGAACCCAACACAAATCGAAGCTAACTGGTTAAGGGTCGCAAGAGGACAGGAAGTTGATGTCGCATCTTTAGCTTATGGAGGGCATATTATGAGCGCCTCCAATGAGCACTATAGCCCTGCGACCCAAGTTATTTCTCCATATCCACCTATCAACATGTTTGACGGATCTGAATCTGCACGCAGCCGGGAAAAAAATCATCACGAGGAAGTCGTAATCGGTATACAGAAGATCATACCGATTGAAAAAATTGAAATTGATTTCACTTACTTCAGAAATAACAATCCATTCGAGCTTTCGTTAGAAAGTTTAGGCACCGCTTCCGGTGAAAAAGGCCAAAACAAAAAGTGGACAGTCCTACTCCCTAAGAAGCCAGTTAAGGCCTATGCAGGCAATAAGCTGCGCCTAGACTTAAAAGAGCCCATTTTAATCGAACAACTTAAAATAAAAGTTTTCCCCGACGGCGGTATAAATAGAATTAGGCTTCTGGGACGAAAAACTTGAAGCTAGAGGTCCAGTTGCCTTTTAAACCAAAAGCATTTTAAGATCGTCGTATGGGAAAACCTGTCGCTACACTAAAAATTCGTGAAATCATGACCGTTAATCCGATCTCTGTCATTTTTAGTGATAAACTTCGAAGCATCATGGAACTTTTCATTGATAAAAAAATTAGCGGTGCGGCTGTCATCGAGCCTGCCACTGGAAAAGTTCTAAGTGTCGTTAGCGAGTCTGATCTCCTGAAACTGGCAGCTCTCAACAGTTTAGATGAACCTTTAAGTTCATTTAAAGCTCAGCTGCCTCAGCGGGAAAATCTGATTGTGGTTCATCCAGAAGAGGCTTTTGCAGAAGTCTACAAGCGCTTTATCACCAAGCCCGTCAGACGTGTTCTTGTTGTTGACCAAGAGCTTCGTTTACTCGGCATTGTTTCCAGAAGAAACATCCTAGTTGCGTTCCTCAATACCCAAAAATAGAGCTAGTCCAAATCCCGACTAGATTAAATTTTCTTTATCTCGCTTGAAAAAGATGAAATAAGCCTCATTTTCTGAATGCTCACACAGGCGGATTTCTTTTTATAATATCCCGAATGGGCTCTGGTGTTTCGTTTGAAACAGTGTTTAACTAATGGCTCTTAGCCGTAGTTCACTCAGAATTGTGCAAAGTTCCGTCACCCATTCGAGGAGTTTTCATTGTTAGAGAATTCACAAACACAGTACGAGCAGATCCTTCGCGATGCGCAACTTTCAAAGCGAAATGCTCACCTCGTTCATTTTTTCAAATCCGACGCTGAAAATGTTCAGGCACTTTGTGAGTACGTATCTGCAGGAATCGCTCAGAATGAGGCCATACTTATCGTGGCGTCTCAGACTCATATCTTGGGCATGATTAAATTGTTGAAAGAGAAAAACTTCGAGTTTCAAAGCTACCTGGACTCAAAGCAACTACTTTTACTTGATGCCGAAGACACTTTAAAAACTTTGATGGTCCGTGACCGCCCTAGCCGCCGACTTTTCCAGCAGCAAATTGGGCCACTTTTAAAAGATGTGACAACTCGATTCGAAAAAGTCAGAGCCTACGGCGAGATGGTGAATATCTTAGCTACGAAAGGAAATTTCGAAGGAGCAATGACTCTAGAGACTTTTTGGAACGAAATTAGCCTTCAATATCCTTTTGCACTTTTCTGCGGATACATGATCGAAAATTTTTCGGGCGATTTGCAAAGTGTTGCGGCTACGCAAGTTTGTAGTTGTCACTCTCATTGGATTTATAATCCGGTTAAGCCTGATTCAATAGGAGCTTAAGCTGTTGAAAGTTTATATTGATGCTGATGGTTGCGCCGTAAAAGATGAAACCTATCGGGTCGCCGGGCGCTATAAACTACAAGTTTTCGTCGTCGCAAATCAATACATTAACATTCCTTTAGACCCACTTATTCAGATGAAAGTTGTTTCTGGCAACTTCGACGCTGCTGATGATTGGATTGCAGAAAATATTTTAGCTTCTGATATCTTGATTACTTCTGATCTTTTACTCGCTGATCGCGCGATTAAAAAACAAGCCCGCGTGTTAGGCCCAAAAGGTCGCGAGCTCGATGAAGAAAATATCGGAAGTGCCTTAAGCGGCCGCGAATTAAGCGCCCACTTAAGAGACTTAGGCAATAAAGGCACCGGCCCCAGTGCCATGACAAAACAAGATCGCTCGCAATTTTTGTCAAAGCTTGATCAAATTATTCAGTCGCTCCTTCGGTCACAAAAGCTTTAAGCACTGTGATTCAACTCTCATACGATCGTAGCTCAACAGTATCTTGCGCGCTGCCCAAATTTCACCAAAATTCTGCCCAAAACCAGAGACTACCGTTAGTCTCCATTTCAAATATTATGATATTTTAATTTGAGGTCTTAAACTTCTCATTTTTAAAATGCAGCTTTTCTAAGGGAGATCTAACATGGATCTGGGTTTAGCCGAAATTCTTGTGATCGCTACTTTAGCGCTCCTCTTTTTTGGTCCAAAAAGATTACCCGCTTCGATCAAGTCTGTAAAAGATGCGATTCGCGGATTTAAAAAAGGCTTAAGCGGAACAGAAGACTCAGCTTCCCAGCCTGATTCAAAGCCGATCGTCACACCAACCTATCAACCAAAACCTGCTCCGCAATTATCTCACACTCAAATTATTGATGCGGAAGTTGAGCCAGCTACGCAAGATCCGTTGAAAACCCCAAACAAAACACCACAACAGGAATCTTAAGGTTTTTTAAATTATGGGTAAGCACGTTAATCGTCATCCAGAGCATAATTTTATTTTTTTTATCAAGAAGACCGTTTCAGCGCAGCTCCATTTATTAGGAGCAATTTTAGCTGTTATTGGTTTGATGTTTCTACTTTTCTTTTCTGCCAGAGTCGACGGACCTGAGCATTTCATATCTTGTTCGATCTTTGGTATCACCGGAATTCTAGTTTTTGGCAGTAGCGCGCTTTATCACTTTTTTAGTGATGGGTTTGTGATTTCTCCACAACTCGAAAAGCTACTAAACGATTTTGATCACTTTTCAATATATCTATTTATTGCCGGCACCTATACCCCTTTTCTAATGAATTCGGTCGAGGGTGAATGGAAATACATTTTACTTTTCATGATTTGGGCCATCGCTCTTTTAGGAATTATCTACTCTTACTTCAAGCCGAGTTTTCCAAAATGGGCTCAGCA
>JANPPO010000235.1:0-1529 GCA_031428555.1 Bdellovibrionales bacterium
ATTCTGATAAAATTAAAAAAGAACGCGCGTTTGTTTTCTTCGGAATTCAGATAGAAATATTCCTTTAAAACATTCGCATCAGCATCGTAGTAATGAATTTCAAGTCGGCTATTACCTTTTTTATCTGCTGTCTTATTAAAAGTCATACTGTCTACCCGCATAACGTGAGCGTCTTTTAAAGACATGGCCTCTTTTAATTTTTTATCGTTATCGATCAACATGTTCTGACATGACCTGCAAACTCGGGCGGCAATATCACTTTCTTCGCCGCACTTGTCGCATCTTTTAAATCTAAACCGGTAGGCGCATTCTTTCATTTCCCGGGTTGTGGGAACTTCGAACGCAGCTTTGCATTTTCTTCCATAGTGTTCGATGACGAAACCTTCAGGGTCTATGATTCCCCAAAAATTATTGATCATGCCACACTTAGGACAATCAACTTCGACAATAACCGCTTCATCATTGGGTTTATGTTCACCAATTTCAGGCGAAAATAAATCATGCCCCTGATTGGTGTAATCCAAAATTAAACAATCAGTTTTTCCAGGACTTAATCTAAGGCCGCGTCCAATAATTTGCTGGTAAAGACTGACCGATTCGGTCGGTCTTAAGATAGCAATGACATCAACGTGAGGAGCATCAAAGCCGGTCGTTAAGACTGACACATTCACTAGATATTTTAATTCCTGTTTTTTGAAAGCCTCGATGATGTCGACTCGTTCTTTGGTTTCTGTATCTCCAACGACAAGGGCAGACTTTCCTTTAGGCAAGCTACTTAAGATTTCGTGGGCATGATTGACTGAGCTCGTGAAAATCATCACACCTTTGCGATCTTCGGATATATCGATAATATTTTTTATAATCAGCGGAGTAATTCGTTTTTGGTCTTTTAACAACGCTTCAATTTGTGCGGTTATAAACTGAGTTCCATCAAGCTTAAGACTGGAAAAGTCATAACTTGCAACGGGCGAAGTGATTTTAATCGGTGGAGTCAGGTATTTGTTTTTAATCATGAACTTGGTTGATAAATCAAAAATACATTTTTTAAAAAATCTTTCAGAATCAGTTTGCCGAATTTTTAAGTGGGCATTGTATTCATAGATCCAGCCAAAACCTAGGCGGTAGGGTGTTGCGGTCAGCCCCAGCACACACAAATCGGGATTTAATTCATGAAGCTTTGAAATTACTTGAAAGTATTGAGTTTCGCCTTCCATGGAAACTCTATGGCATTCGTCAATAACAAGAAGCGAAAAGTTTTTAAAAAATTCATCCGGTGCGCGTGCGATCGATTGAATGCTGCCAAAGATTGTTTTTTGTTCGGATTCTTTTCGATTAAGACCAGCTGAAAAAATTCCGGCCTCTAGCCCCAAGCTTTGATATTTGGCGTGGTTCTGTTCGACTAGTTCCCGGACATGGGCTAAAATCAAAACGCGGCCCTTTGCGATGCGTGCCAATTCAGCAATGACCAAGCTTTTGCCGGCACCGGTCGGCAAAACAATTACTGCGGGCGTACGATCTTCTCTGAAATG
>JANPPO010000236.1:0-3351 GCA_031428555.1 Bdellovibrionales bacterium
CCAAGATAAAGAGGGCATAACTTTAATCCTGAAGCCGTTGCTCGATTCACCATCTCTTGAAATGAGGACGGATTGTCCAAATTAAGATCGGATAACTTTACTTTGACGAGTTTTACTTTTTCACTTTTCAAGTTTGGAGAAAACTGGGGGTGATCAAATAGTACTTCTGCATATTGATTGAATTGAACGCCGGCGACTATTAAGTTTTCAAGCAACTGCGCCTTCGTCAGTCCACCGATTTCAATTTCTTTGAATATTTCGTATTTGGCCATATGCTTCGACTGCATCGCTTAGGGGGCCAGTTTTCAAGTCTTTATGCAAAATAGAGCGACGCCCTTGCAAGGCATAGGTCCTTGGTCGGAACTGAAGTGACAGACATAAACCAAACCTAAAGTTGGGTTGTAATCGCAATATTGACCATTTCCACGGAATCTTGAAGAATAAACGAGATCATATTTATCGGAGGAACCGTTGTCGAACGCAAAAACAATAATGTCTGACCAAGTGGTAACAGTACCCGCATCTATGGATATTCAGGAAGCAGTGGAAATTTTTATTAACAGAAAATTTACTTCCGTACCCGTTATGACGGGCTCAGGAGAATTAGCAGGACAGTTAACAGAAGTTATCTTGATCAGACTTTTAGTTTTATCTAAGGGACAACCCGGTAAATATAAAAAATTAGCCCACTGCCTGGAGCTTCTTGAGAAGCCCGTTTTCGTCGATCCAACCGACTCTATTCCGTTGGTTTTAAAAGCTATCATGCAATCGCAAACTAAAAGAGTCTTCGTTTCCAAGGATCGAAATAAAATTAATGGGATTATCAGCCCGAAAGATCTACTAATAGCACTCGCCCAAAACGATAAGACAGCTTCTGAAATCCAAACAGCTTTAGAAACGAAATAACAAAAGCAACGAAGCAAGAGAAATGAAACAGGTATCGAAGGTTCTTCGTAAAGCCTGTTGCAATTAACGAATGGATGCCTACATTCGGAAAAGTCTAGTTGCTATACAGCTGCGTACTTTGCCTTTGCAGAGCCACTCTTCGGGCAGTGAACAAATCTTCGACAGAAAATAATTACACCCCTGCCACCACCTCAAAACCCTACGAGCTAAGCCTGGATCGGCCCCTGGCTTACCCTATGCAAGCATTTGATTCTGTATTCTACGTGTCTTCGGTTTTGTATTCTACCCCTCTAGCTATTTGAAGGGCGAAACCTTATCTTCCGGTCCGTGCAGGCACAGAAGTAAAAAAACAAAAACCAAAGACGCGAGCTAAATGCTTCGTCAGAAAAAAGGAAATGAAAATGAAAAAATTAGTATTATGTTCAGCACTCTTAACAGCAATCGTATGTTCAGCAACAACAGAAGGCTCGAAACCTGTAAGCAAGAAAGAACTCCCAACCGGTTACAGAAAAGCGTTTGTCTCTATGACAATTCAAACTGAAGAAAAATCAGCAAATGGAGAATACAAAAACGTTTATACGCCTCTATGTTCCGGCGAAATCTTTGTTCCCGTCTACCGACCTAGTGGCGAAGACACCGAGATGGAGTCAAATCTTCCCGTGCAAAATTTTAAAAAATGCGTGGTGAATATCGATGGTTTAGAGGCTTCTGTGATCGCAAGTCCTTATATTTTCGAAACTAAAAACTCGAAGTTACCATTGCAAGAGATTATGAAACATCTCGTGGGTGGAGGAAGTAACACGGGAGCAAAGTTACCGCATTGGCTACAGTCATCTATCAAGCAAGCAAACGGAGAATATACAGCATTTATGAGTGCCCTGTATGTGGTCCCAAAGAACTGGGATAGAGACAACACCGACAAAATGATGACCGCAGAAGAAGCTGAAACGTACTTTAAACTAAGTGCAAAATTAGGAGAAGCTTCGACTCAAGTAGCGACTTTACCAGGGCGTGTAACGACTCCTATGTTTTTGATGAATGAGATCCGACCTTCGCAAAAATATTGTGACATTGAAGCTAACAAAAGTGAAAAGTTTTGCTCGCTTCGCTACACGATAAGAGCTCAAATTATTATGCAGGGTAAATAACCAATGTTTAAATTTAAACTCCCCGTTTTAAATTTAATTGTGGGGCTGCTTCTCGCAGCCTCACTTTCTCATGCCGGTGGATCTCGCGTCGGGAACGGCAACGGCAGTGGCGGAAATGGAAAAACAATTTCCATCGATAAGAGTTACGAAATTGAATTTCCCGTACCATTTACGAATATTAACGAATTCGGCGATGGTTTGCGAGCGGAAGGACTTCCTCAAGTTAAAATGGAAGGCTCTTTATTCGGGCGGCAACCTACTTTTAATATTCAAAAAATTAATGTTATGAAACTTCGCAAAGAACGTCCTGATCTCGTGAATATTCCAGCTGCAAAATTTGAAAGCTATTTTGAGAAGAATAAGTGGCAGAATGTGAAAACTGACAATCCATGTTTGAAGGCGCACACAATCGAGAATTCGGGCACCGTGACGGCAATCGTAGCTTGGGGTCAAGACGACGGCTATGTGGCTACCGCAGACAATACCTCAGCAACGAAAAAAGCCCTTCATGACGTGATCCAATCGACTCGTCCCTATGATAAGGACTGTCAGTGGAAATAAAGCAGTCTCTTCCTTTAATCGAGAAATACCGGGACTACCGGCGATTCTTAAGCGACTACTACGCTTTTAAGAAAAGCCACCGTACCGGTTTTTCATTTCGGCAATTCGCAACGAAGGCGGGACTCAAGTCTCCGAATTATTTGCAGCTCGTGATGCGCGGTGATCGCAACCTTTCAGAAGAGTTGGCCTTAAATGTTGCCGCCGCAATGGAGCTCTCGATTTCGCAAAAGAAATATTTCGTTTCGCTTGTTCGCCAGGAAAATGCGAAGACCGATGATGAACTTTCTAAAGCAAAAGAAGCTTCCCTGGTGGCCTTAAAGAAACTTGTTTCTAAATACATGCAGCAGAATAAAGGCGAAGTACTAAGCGATTGGCATTATCTTTTGGTTCGTGAACTTGTGGCCTTGTCAGATTTCGAACCGACAGGCGAATACGTCGCGCTTAAACTGAAAAATTTAGTTTCGATCGCAGAAGGTGAAAAAGCACTCCGTGTTCTGATGGAAACCGGCTTTCTAAAACAAGAAAAATCAGAATGGAAAATTGTCGATCCGGTTATTGATACCGGTGATACAATTTTCACTGATGATCTAATCAAAAAATACCACTCGAAAACTTTGCGCGTTTGGAGTGAACAACTTAAAACTGCTAATTCCACGGATCTTGAGATGGGAGTTTTAAACCTATCTTTGCCCGCCTCTAAGCTTCCTGAGTTGAAAGAAAAAATGCGAATTTTTCA
>JANPPO010000237.1:0-2690 GCA_031428555.1 Bdellovibrionales bacterium
AGCATCGTGGATAATAAATCTAGTTTCTAAGCCTTTGTAATGGCGCTTCAACCAAGTATTGATCCAAAAACTTTCTAAGCGGACGATTTCTTTTTGCTCATCACCCATAGAACCCGATACGTCCATCATATAGATAACGACTGCACGAGTTTGAGGTTGAACGACTTTTTTAAATGACTTGTATCGAAAGTCAGGTCGAATCGGAATAATCACTGGATCATTCGGATTATAGGTTCCGGTTGTGATGTATCTTTTTAAAGCTTTTTTATAAGACTGTTTAAAATTTCTTAAACCTTCAGGTCCTACTGGTGCCAAGCCATTAAACCGAGTTTTTTCGGCGTTAATGTTTTTTGCACCTTTAGGTAAAATCTTAGGTAACTCTAATTGTTCTCCTAAAAGATCAGCTAATTCATCTAAAGATAATTCAACTTCCAAGACATGTTCGCCCGGTGTTTCACCAGCTTGGCCTTTGCCATCTCCTGGTTCACCTGCTTCTTGACCAGGCTCGCCCTTACCTTGGCCGACGCCACCTTGTTGTTTAGGACCGTAACGAAAATTAGGAATATCTATTTGCGGAAGCGGAATTTTTACATATTCGTTTTCGCGCTTTCCGATCATTTCGCCATGAGATACGAATTTGCGAAAGTTTTCTTTAACTTTCCCCTTCACGATATCTTTAAAGCGACTCTGATCTTCCCTAATGGACATATTTTTCCTACTTGTTATTCTTCAAATCGCCACGAGCAAAAATGCTGGCAACATAGTGGAGAACATCAATAGCTGAAATTTCGTCGTAGCCAAAATCTTTGATTAGCCGAGTTTTAACAATTTCAATTTTCTCTTGAGTATCTTTATCGACTACAGAGCTAACAAGTGAAGTTAGCTTGATGCTGTCTTTTTGATCTTCAAAAAGTTTTAGTTCAATCGCTTTATGAAGGCGTTCATTCATTTTATAATTGAATTTCTTGCCTTCAACTGCCAATGCACCTATGTAGTTCATAACTTCGCGTCGAGTGTCCTCTTTGCGAGATTCAGGAACTTCCATTTTTTCTTCGATAGATCTCATCAAACGCTCATCTGGTTCTTCGTCTTGACCCGTAAATGGGTTTTTGACTTTTTCCCGCTGAGTGTAAGCTTTGATATTGTCGATGTAATTTGCACAAAGTCTTTGAAGAGCACTTTCATCCGCACTGATAGCACGTTGTACTTCAGACTTAATGATCTCTTCATACTCTTGCTTCACAACACCAAGTAATTCACGATAGTCCGCTTTTAGATCCTCATTCGAAATCAAAGAATGGGATTTCAATCCGCTTTCCAGTTCGTTGATAATCATGAATGGATTTACAGAGCCTTTATTATTCTGTTGAGCGTTCACTATTGCATTCGATAGTTTATCCTGAATGTATCGAGGAGAAATACCTTCAAGACCTTCTCGAACCGTTTCTTTCCGAAGTTCTTTAACGTTATCTTCAGTATAATTCGGCAGGGTTCGTCCATCATAAAGTTTCAATTTCTGTAGACGCGCTAAATTGGCTTTCTTTGGCTTCTCAAGTCTTGTTAAAACGGCCCACATCGCTGCCATTTCAATAGTATGAGGAGCAATCGAAATTCCGCGCATTTTTTGCGAATTGAAATCCTTCTTATAGATGCGGCACTCGTCTTTGAAACGAGTGATGTAAGGAATATCGACCTTCACTGTTCGATCACGAAGCGCTTCCATGAATTCGTTATCTTGAAGACGACGATATTCCGGTTCGTTCGTGTGACCAATGATCACTTCATCAATATGAGTCTGCGCAAATTTCTTCGGCTTAACCCGATGTTCTTGCGATGCACCCAAAAGGTCATACAAGAACGCCACATCAAGCTTTAGAACTTCCACGAACTCAATCATTCCACGATTCGCGACGTTAAATTCACCGTCAAAGTTAAAAGCTCGTGGATCAGAGTCAGAACCGTACTCTGCGATCTTTCGGTAGTTGATATCTCCCGTAAGTTCCGTTGAGTCTTGATTCTTTTCATCTTTCGGTTGGAAAGTTCCAATCCCAATACGATCCGCTTCACTTAAAAACATTCGGCGAACGCGAACATGGCTTAACACTTTTACTAGATCACCTTGGTAGTGATCCATTATTTGTCTAAATATATAACGCGACGGAGGTGATAATTCTCCTTCGATTTTAATTCTGAATTCACCCTCTTGACCGCGATTAATTTCATCGCAAATTTGAGAGCGCATTTCTTCAGGAAATAAAAGAAGAGGTTCTTCATTCATTGGAGATTGATAAGACTTTACATCTTTACCAAGCAATCCATTCAAAGTTCCCTTTTCATCAATCCATTCAAAAGTATAAAGCGCACCAGTTTCAGTGCGCGAATATGCTTCTAAACCTTTTTTGAGCATTCGACAGATTGTAGATTTAGCACTTCCAATAGGCCCGTGAAGTAAGATAACCCGTTTTTCAGTTCCGTAGCCTAAAGCTGCGGCTTTCAAAATATTCACTAATTTCATGATTGGAACATCTAATCCAAAGACTGCATCTTTTCAGTTGTTCGATATAAATTCTTTGATGACCTTCCAAACAACGGAAAAGATGCAGTCTTTGGATTAGATGTTCCAATCATGAAGTTAGTGAATATTTTGAAGGCTGCAGCTTTAGGCTACGGAACTGAAAAACGAGTTATTT